>JAOZVT010000477.1 GCA_025869455.1 Prosthecobacter sp. | reverse complement strand
GAATACGGGACTGCATGGAGCCTTTTGGACGAAGTTTTTGCTGAAACTGCTGCGTTTTTTGCCGGTTTGGCTGTGTTTGGCACTGAATGCCGTGGTGGTTTTCGCCATTTATTTGCTGGCTGGCCCCCAGCGCCAAGCCGTTTTGGAGAACCTCGAAGGCCTGCGCCCAGACTTTGGCCCCATTCGCCGCTGGTGGGCAGGATACCAGGTGTTTCACCAGTTTGCCCTGACCTACCTGGACCGGCTCTGGCACATGCATTTCAAGCGTGAAGTCGGCTGGGATGTTTCCGGCATGGATCACTTTGAGGAAATGCGCGCGCATCCTGGGGGTGTCCTGGTTTTCACAATTCACAGTGGCAATTACGATATTGGAGCCACTCTGTTTGCCCAGAAATTCGGCCGCACGCTCCATATGGTGCGCGTACCGGAACAAACCGAAGAGCTGCAAGAACTGCGCTCCGCCGAATTAAAAGGTGTCGAGCGGGAAAATCCGCATCTGCGGGTGCACTACAATGAGGTGGATAGCCACCTGGGCCTGGAACTTTGCCGCATTCTCATGACAGGTGAAGCCGTCGCCGTGCAGGGAGATCGTGTCGTGACCGGTGTTTCCCCCATCGAGATGGACTCCGACGGAGTCACTTTCAAAATCCCACGCGGCCCCTTGGTGCTAGCAGAAATCAGCCGCGTGCCCAGCTACCCCATTTTCCTGCAACGCATGGGCGTGCTGAAATACCGCATCGTTTGCGGTCCCTGTTTTTACGATGGTAAGTCCAAAGTGCGTGCGGATGATTTGGGCAAAGTCTGGCTCCCCATCATGCACCAATTTGTGCATCAGCACTGGGACCAGTGGTTTGTCTTTGAGTCCCTGGTGAAAAAAAGCAGTCCGCCGGACGAGTCCTAGCAGCCTTGATTTAACAGAGCGCCCGCACTCCCGCGAAAGTTCTACTTGGATAATCTCCGCTCATCCGTTGTGATAGGAGTCATGCGTTGTCTTTCTCTCCTTCTGTCCCTTTGCGCCGCCTTGCCTCTGGCAGCCGCCTCTTCGGCACCTTCTTCTGTAAAACCGGGCGTCCGCACGACCATCACCTTTGAAGGGGCCATTCCACAGAACAGCAATGAGCAGTACAAAATGCGGCTCTCAGACCCTGACGATCCCAGAATCTATGATCTGAGCCGGGAGAGTTTTGAAATATTGGTTCCGAAAGGTTATAAAGAAAGCGAGCCCTATGGCCTCTTCATTTGGATCAGCGCAGGAAATAAACCCAGCATCAACCCCGAATGGGAAAAGGTATTGGCCGATCAGAAGCTGATTTTCATTGGTGCCGTGAACTCAGGCAACAATCGTGAAACCTGTGATCGCATCCGCCTAGCCGTGGATGCCAACCATCACCTGCGCCAACTCTACAAAGTGGACCCAGACCGTGTTTATGTTAGCGGTCACTCAGGCGGTTCCCGTGTCGCTTCCATGGTGGGTGTGGCCTATGCAGATATGTTCACCGGAGCAGCCTGCTTCATGGGGGCCAATTTCTTCCGCCACACTCAAGGGAAAGACGGCACCATGTATGAAATGCGCTACTTTCCGCACCCAGAAATCGCACGCATTGCCCAGCAGCAAAATCGCTTTGCCCTTATCACAGGTGACAAAGATTCCAATCTCGACAACACCCGCGCTGTCTATGAGCAAGGCTTTCAGGGAGAAGGGTTCAAAGGGGCGAAGCTCTTTGTAATTCCCACCCAAGGTCACAGTGCCCCGGACGCTAAATGGCTGAAAAAAGTCATCGAGTTCTTGGATACCGGAAAGTGAAATCTCCCTGCCATAAACCCAAGTTCGGGATAAAGGCAACGCAACGGAGCGGATACAAACAAAAAAGAGCGACCCCGTAAGGTCGCTCTTTTCATTCTAGGCTTCAATGCGATGAGGGATTTTCGTCCCTCACCTCAACACCGAACTTTTGGTTATTCCTTCGGCTTCGTTGTCATGGGGAAGTCATCGGTGCGGAAAGGTGTCACGGGGAGACCTTCTGCACTGAAAAGATTGCACACCGGATTGTTAGCCCAAGCATAGCGGACAGCCACCGGCTTGGCCACGGTTGGCGCACTGACTTCCAACTTGTCTTTGCCAGTGATCTTGGCGGTGGCCCAGACCCACTTCTGATCTTCGCCACAAATAGCCACTCCTTTGACTTCGCTCACATCCACGGTGCGCAGGCTTGAGCCGAAGGTGTCCAGAGTGACAACCGCCTTGTTACCTTTGATCTCCATCGCTTTGAACTCAGGGCTGCGATAAGGAAGCTTGAACCCATAGTCTTTCACCAGCGCAATGCGGGCCAGACGCTCGGCCACGTCACGCTTGTTCTTGGGATGGATGTCATTGGACTCACCCAGATCAATGATCACTGCCTGCCCGCCATTCTTGACGGCGTTTTGAGTCTTGGTCTGGCTTTCGCGCAGTTCCGCCCATGAGCTTTCCACGGGAGTCGTCACTTCGTCCATATAGTCGGCCAGTTGCACCCAGTAGAAAGGGAAGTCACCCTGCTTCCACTCCTGGCGCCAATGCTCGATCATCAGCGGGAAGAGATAACCGTATTCATAAGCACGCCCAGCATTGCTTTCCCCCTGATACCAGATAACCCCCTTGATACCGTAGCCAATGGTCGGCAGCAGCACCCCATTGTAAATATTCCCCGGACGCGCATTGCCACCTAGAATCTGCAGCGGGCTTTGTGGGGCACGGGTAGCAAAAGCCTCACCTGCTTTTTTAGCCGCTTCCTGCTTCTCTTTCCAAGTCGCCAGGGCCTTGTCATAGCTCTGTTTGGCTTTGTCGCTGGCCAAATCCTTTTCACGCTGCACCCAGCTAGCTATCAAGCCTTTGAAACGCGGGTCTTTTTCCAGCACATCCCGGCGTACCCAGGCTTCTGCCGCACTGCCACCCCAGGCATCATTGATGAGCCCCACGGGAACATTCAGCATGTTATGCAAGATACGACCATAGAAATAACCCACGGCGCTGAAGTTGCCGACTGTTTCAGGAGAGCATTCTTTCCACTCGCCTTTAAAATCTTTTTGCGGTTCCTGCGTACCGATTTGGGGCACGGAGATGAGGCGGATGTTTGGGTACTTAGCCGTGGCGATTTCCAGGTCAGCGTCCCAGTTGCTAGACACGCTGAACTGCATGTTGGATTGGCCTGAGCAGATCCACACCTCACCCACGAGGACGTTTTTCACTTCCTTAGCGGAGCTGCCTTTGATCGAAATTGTCGCAGGCTTAGCATTCGCGGGCACGGCATCCAGTTTCACCGTCCATTTGCCATCAGCGCC
The DNA here is from genome assembly GCA_025869455.1 of Prosthecobacter sp. GTDB lineage: Bacteria > Verrucomicrobiota > Verrucomicrobiia > Verrucomicrobiales > Verrucomicrobiaceae > Prosthecobacter. The sequence continues at coordinate 7,952 of JAOZVT010000477.1, read as the reverse complement.
AGCTTTGGCAGTTTTTGTCTGTCCGGCAAAGGTGACCGTCACTTCCGTGCCGGGCGTGTCCCAGCCCCAGATCGGGTTCGCCTGCTTTTGTTGCAGAACCATATTATCGCCAATGATGGCGGGCAGGACGACTTCCGCCTGACTGGCGAAAGCCATGGAGGCTAGGAGGGTGGTAAGTGCGAGTGTGCGCATAAGGAACGCATTACAACGTTCATCAATGCTCAGTCTTCAAAAGAACTCGCCAAAACGGCCTGTTTTTACTCCGCCCGCTTTGCCCGTGGCTCGCGTGCTACTGTATCCGCAGCACCTGCACTGGTCACGAAGGGACCATCAGCCATGGGGGCAATGTTGGTGAAGCCGACTTCGGGCATGTCGCTTGGTTTGCCAGCAAGGGGGAAGTCTTTGCGCAATGGGAAGTAAGGGTAGCCTTCCCACATCAGGATGCGGCGCAGGTCAGGATGTCCGGCAAACTTGATGCCCATCATGTCCCAGATTTCGCGCTCATGCCAGTCGGCGGTCGGCCAGATATCGCTTACCGTGGGGACTTCTTCATCATCAGGGATTTGGGCCTTGATGCGCAGGTGCTGAAGATGGCCGTAACCATAGATTTCATACACCATTTCAAAACGTGGCTCTTGGCCCATGTGGTCCAGACTGGAGATGTCCACCATGTAGTCAAAGTTCAACTCGTCCCGGCAATATTTCAGCATCGGTTTAGCGCTAGCTAGAGTAACTTGCAGCGTCTGCTCGCCCCGAAATTCGGTGGTGCTGAGGACGGCTTCGCCGAATTTTTCCTTCAGCGCGGTGACCATTTGAGCGGCATTCATGATTCGATTTCGTGAGACGTGAGCAGGCAGATTGATTCCAGGACTTAGGAAAGCTCGTTCATTAGTTCCTTCTTCTGATCCATGACAGAGTGTTCGCCTTCGATCTTGCGCTGGAGACGCATCAGGCCTTCCAGCAGAGCTTCCGGGCGTGGAGGGCAGCCAGAGATGTAAATATCCACTGGAATCAGGTGGTCAATGCCCTGGAGCACCGCGTAGCTGCGGTACATGCCGCCACTGGAAGCACAGGCTCCCATGGCGATGCACCACTTAGGCTCAGGCATCTGGTCCCACACACGTTTCACCGCCAGGGCCATCTTATAGGTCACCGTACCAGCCACGATCATGACATCCGCCTGACGTGGGGAAAAGCGCATCACCTCCATGCCGAAACGGCTCAGGTCATAACGGCTGCAAGCCGAGGCCATCATCTCAATGGCGCAGCAGGCAAGACCCATCGGCATCGGCCAGAGGGAATTCTTGCGCATCCAGTTGACCGCCGAATCCAGCTTAGTGAAGACGACATTGCCTTCGATCTTCGAATCGTAAGCGGCGTGGGTTTCAGCGGGGGCGACCATATCTTTGAAAAAAGGGGTTAACAGCGGAAGAAATACGCCCCGGCTCCCCCCCCGGCAACCCGTTTGTGAAAGTTTTCACAAGCTACCCTGGGGCGGCAAAGCTTTGGATTAGAAGGTTTTTAGTCCAGGCGGCGTGCTGGCCGCACCATTGTACGTCGGGGCATTGGGGGCACCTCCCGCTGGCTGCTGCACCTGATAGCCCGGCTGCTGCACAGGGTAAGTCGGTGCCGCTTGCTGGGGCTGATACATCGGAGCTGCCTGCTGTTGCTGCGGATATGCACCGTAGTTTGGCTGAGCCTGGTAAGCTGGCTGCTGCCCGTAGTTTGCTTGGGGCATGGTCTTGGCCGTCACCTGTACCTGCCCCATTTGCATGTAAGGAATCCCGATATGCTGCGCGGCAACGCTGGAAAGGTTAATGATCCGACCAGGGTAAAAAGGGAAGCGGTCATTGATCGTCACATTCACCGTTTTCCCATTCATGATGTTTTTGACCGTCACTACTGTACCAAAGGGCAGAGAGGTGTGCGCCGCCGTGTAGGCCTGCGGATGGTATAATTCACCCGAGGAAGTCGGGCGGCCCGTGTACTGATCCGCCACATAGGAAGCCCAGCCTTGCTCCTGATAAGCAGGGGGACGTGAGGCACAACTGACCAGGGCCAGCATGGAGAGACAGAGTAACCAACGACAAAACATGCTCTTTTAACATAAACAGAGATATGCTCTTCGTCACCCTTAGAAATTAAGAAATCTTTTTTAATGCCGCTAAGGCGACGCAGGTGCCAGCCTGTCATCCATAGACCACTCACCGTCAGCAATGAAGGAGCCTTTCTTTAAAAACCTCTTCAAGGCATTCAGTATGGTAGGCCTCCACATCATAAAGGTGTGATCCGCCGCCGCTACCAGAAAGTCAGCCTGACCAATTACCCAGCCGCCGGCCACAGTGACGATGCCATCCGATTCCGGCCCTAGTAAATCACGGAAAAAAGGGATCATGGGACGATTTCCCATGATGACCCCTGTACCGGGAGGTACCGCCCCTAACCGACACGGCGTGCTGTTTTCATCCACGCCTAGTTCATCCACCACGGGACCAAAAATCCGACGCAACCAAGGATGCTTACCGAGTTGGGCCAAAATCTCGCTCCCCTGATTCGGCGGCCCCAGCATCACCGTGCGACCTAACGGAAAACTTGGAGCACGTTTCTCTGCCCAGGCTCGAAATAGTATCCCGCCCAGTGAGTGTGTAACGAAATGCACCTTGGTACCTCTAGCAGGACGCAACTTCGCTAAGGCTGGGACTAAATAGTCATCCACCGCCTGCTGCACCGTTACACGCAGAGAGGGATACCTCACACTCACCACTTTGTATCCTTCACGCCACAAGCAGAAACGAACGGCCAGCAGGCTACGTGGTGAGCGCCCGAGTCCGTGGACCAAAACCACGATATCCCGCTGGGTTGATTTCATGAGGGAATCTTTTATCCAAAACTCCGAACGGTCAATAGTCAGCTTGAATGTCAGTGTCGGCTCACATGGTCAAGAATCGTCACATACCCAGCAAGAATGAGCAGCAGCGTTGCATTGCCTGAATTAGCCGCCCTGAGAGATGCTACACTATCCATGCCGACCCATCGTACCATCCAGCTCATCGCCAGCGGCGATTTACGTCTTTCTGCCAACCAAACCTGCTGGCCAGCACAAAAGGCCATGGAAGAAGCCCTAGCCAAAGCCCTGAAGGCCGAAGGCTTTGAGGTCAAACGCGCACATCCCTATGATGCCAAGAAAAAGCACGGCTTCATCGCCAGTCAGCGTGAGGGCATTGAAGTCTTTCGCGGCATAGATCCAGACGCTCCGCTCATCGTGGCGGAAGCCGTGTGGCAATACTCCCACCATGTGCTTGCGGGACTCACCACTCATCGTGGTCCCATCCTGACAGTCGCCAACTGGAGCGGCCAGTGGCCAGGCCTCGTCGGCTTGCTCAATTTGAATGCTTCACTCACCAAAGCAGGCGTCCACTATTCCACACTTTGGAGTGAAACCTTCGCGGATAGCTTTTTCAAAAATGGCCTGCGTGAATGGCTAACCACAGGTGTCGTCACGCATGACCAATCTCATGTCCGTGATCTATCCCTCCTGAAACTCCCCGCCGATGATGAAAGCATGGGTCGTGACTTCGGCCGCCGTTTCCGCGCCAACAAAGCCATCTTCGGCGTCTTCGATGAAGGCTGCATGGGCATGTACAATGCCATTGTCCCAGATGATCTCTTCCACGCCACTGGCTGCTTCAAGGAACGCCTCAGCCAGTCCACCCTGTATGCCGCCATGCAGACCATTGGAGAGGCCGAGGCAGCGGACGTCTTGGCTTGGCTAAAGAAAAAAGGATTGCAAATGAAGTTAGGCCAAAACGAAGCCACCGAACTCACCGAACCGCAACTCCTCCTCCAATGCAAAATGTACATTGCCGCCGTTCGCCTGGCAGATGAATTCGGCTGCGATGCCATCGGCATTCAATATCAGCAAGGCCTCAAAGACTTGACCCCCGCCAGTGACCTCGTGGAAGGAATGCTAAACAATGCTGATCGGCCACCTGTCCGCAGTGCCGATGGTAAACGCATTCTTTTTGAAGGCGAAGCACTGCCTCACTTCAATGAAGTGGACGAATGCGCAGGTCTAGACGGGCTGGTGACGTATCGCCTCTGGCGTGAGCTCGGTTTTGCTCCAGAAAACACCCTGCACGATTTACGTTGGGGCCAAAAGTATAACAAAGATTATGTCTGGGTTCTCCTCATCAGTGGTGCCGCGCCACCCGCCCACTTCATCGGCGGCTGGAAAGGGGCCAGCACAGAGCGCCAACCTGCCATGTACTTCCGCCTCGGTGGCGGCACCATGAAAGGCATCAGCAAGCCCGGGCACATCGTTTGGAGTCGCGTCTTTGTCATGAACGGTGCTTTGCATTGTGACATTGGCGTGGCCGAGTCCGTCAAACTCTCCCCTGAAGAAACCGAGCGCCGCTGGCAGGAAACCACCCCTCAATGGCCCATCATGCACACCGTGCTCAAAGGCGTATCGCGAGATCAAATGATGGCGCGGCATAAGTCAAACCACATCCAAGTCGTTTACACACCCAATGAAAAACAGGCGCACCGAGCCGCCCGCATCAAAGCCGCTGCCATGGCCGAGCTCGGCATCCACGTCTCCCTCTGCGGTGATGTGCGCCTAGCCTGAACCAAACAAAGTACTCCAGAGCTTTAGCTCGAAAACATACACTTTTGCCTAGCGTTATCACTCTGCGCATCCCATGCACCGAGCTAAAGCTCTGGAGTACTTTGCTCAGTCCCTCGTCCAACTACAAAGCCTCGTTTTAATCTGGCCTTTGATGGATTGTCGGCAATGTACTTTCGAAAGCGCTCTAAATGTCCCTGGCTGCGAACGATGTGATCAAACGATTCTTTTTGCCATAGAGGTCCTTGTCTGCCTAACAGTCGATTGATATCAAATGCGCTACCACCTTTCCAATGCCGAATGATTTCACTGAGGTCAGTTTTATCAACCGGTTTCACCAACACATGCAGGTGATTCGGCATGATGCACCAGCTATCCAAATGATAGGCTTTCTCGTGCCCCGCTAACAATCGCACAATCAGTAATTCGGCACATTCGCGCTGTGCCAAGATGCAAACCATGGCGGCTTAGCCATTCATCTCTTTTCATCTTCCAATCCGACAGCACTTTTATAGGTAGTGAATCCGCTAATCTCGAAGTCACAAAATAAGTCGTCCCACGCTGACGCCAGTGAGGGAGCTTTTCTCGATGCACATACAAATCCGCGCTCGGGTCAAATGGAACCAAACTCATTCAATGATCTTCGTGAAATCTTTTTCCACGCGCAAGCGTCAAACAAAGTACTCCAGAGCTTTAGCTCGAAAAAACAGCCTAGCGCCAGACGTTATCGCTCTGCCCATGACACACCTAGCGAAAGATCGGTGTGCCTTTGCCCAGCCTTTCATGAAAACCCTCCTCCATTCGTTGGGATATCTATCCCTGTGCGCTGCCCTCCTCTCAGGAGCAGAGCTTCCTCCCATGTTGGACCTTCCTGGCACAGGGCAAGATCCGACCAAGATCGACTACGCCCAAATGCAGGTCTTAAAGGGAGATCACGCTTTGGTCAGTCACGGGGATACGCAGTGGAAATTCCGTCTGCATAACTACCTGGCTTATTTCGAGGGCAAGTACTGGTGCATCTGGAGTCACGGCCCCGTCATTGAAGACAATCCCACGCAGCATGTTCGTTATGCCACCAGTCCAGACGGCCTAACATGGAGTGCGGATCAAAAGGTCATGCCCTCTTCTTCAAAGAAAGGCTTCCGTTACATCGCCCGTGGTCTTTGGGTGCGCGATGGCAAACTCCTGGCCATCGCCAGTCATGACGAAGCCTTCGATGAAAAGGGGCATGTCAAATTCTTCGGGAAAAGCCTCCAGCTCCTAGCTTGGGAATGGCAGCCTGAAACGCAAACGTGGAAAGAACTCGGCGTCATGATGGAGGATGCCATCAACAACTTCCCGCCGCAAAAGATGCCTAACGGAGAGTATGGCATGCTGCGTCGGGATCACGACCGCAAGGTCTCCATGATGTTCGGTGGCGTCACCTCCCCACTGGATTGGAAAGCTGTGCCACTGACCGCCTATCAAAGTCCCGATGGCTTCCGCCCAGAAGAGCCCGATTGGTGGACGCTTCCAGACAATCGCCTTCTCGGTCTCTTCCGTGACAACAGCGGCTCTTTCCGCTTCTACCGTGCCGTTTCTTCGGATAATGGCCGCACCTGGTCTGTTCCCGAAAAAACGAACTTCCCAGATGCTACGAGCAAGTTCTTCTGCCTGCGCACCAGTCGTGGTTATTACGTGCTAGTTTCCAATGCCAACCCCAAAGTTCGTGATCCCCTTTGCCTTTCGACTTCGGATGATGGGGTCACTTTTACCCGCATGGCGGCCTTGCCGATCCCGGCACATTTACCCGCCTCAGACTCCATCAAGAACCCCCTGAAAATTGGCCCCACGGAAACCTTTCAATACCCGCACGTCATTGAACAGGACGGCCAGCTTCTCATCGCCTATTCCAGGCGCAAGCAAACCATCGAAGTCGTCAAAGTCTCCCTCGGCGAAATTGACCGCTTGCGTGCTCCGTGATCCATCCGCTGTTGCTTTTACCACTGACCCCATCCCATGAAAACCTCATTGTTACTCCTGCCTCTCCTTCTTGCCGCTCACTTGGCATCCGCTGAAAACCCAACGCCGCCACCTACACAAATCAGCGAAGCGGTGACCTTAATTGCAGCGGAAAAATTCGACAAAGCGGAGGCCTTTGCTCGCGAACGTCAACAAGGCACCGAAGGCTGGCGTGCAGGCATTGGCAAATGGAGCATCGTGGATGGAGCTGCCTATGCCATCCAGGAAGGCCCCAGCGAAAAGCGCCCCAATGGACATGAGGCCGTATGCGAACACCTCACGGATCTAGGAGATCTTATCCTCACGGGAGAGTTCAAACTCGGGCCATCACCTCAGGTCGGCTTTGTTTGCCGTGATACCAATAGCCCGAACAATCACCTCGGCCGCGTCGTCATTACTCCCACCGCCATTTGGATTCAGAAAATGAGTGGCATCGCCAAAGAAACCCGCCGGGAAGAACTGAAAAAGATCGAGGTGAAGATCGATCCAGAAGCCTGGCATCGCATCACCGTGGAGGTCTGTGGTGACCGCTGGGTGGCCCGCATTGACGATCACGTTTTGGAAGGCAGCCATGAACGGTTCAAAGATCGCAAAGGGCGTGTCGGCATGGTGGCACGCGGTGAAGGTGCACAGTTCCGCAACCTCGCCCTCTGGAGCGCCAAGCCCAAATCCTGATCCCGCATGACCATGCCGCGCAGCCTACACCTTTTCTGCCTCAGCTTTTGTGTCGCTCTGGCCGCGTCGGCTCAGGATATCGTCATTTACGGCGGCACGCCAGGCGGCATTGCCACGGCCATCAGCGCAGCGCGCCAAGGTCATAGCGTCACGCTGGTGGAATACCACCGCCATATTGGCGGCATGACCACGAGCGGCTTGGGCAAGAGCGACATTGAAAATCGCGAGAAGATCGGTGGCATTTTCAAAGAATTCGTGGCCGGCGTTTACGCACACTACCTCACCACCTACGGCGCGAATCACGAAAGCACACGGCTCTGTCATGAAGGTTATTATGCAGAGCCTGCCGTAGCTGAAAGAGTCTTTGAAAAACTCCTTTCAAATGAGCCGCGCATCACCCTTCTCAAAGGCTGGCGCTTAAATTCGGCGCAAGTTACAGACAATCGCCTAACAGGTATTGCCGTCATTAATCGGCAAGATGGCAGCCATCAAAACCTCACGGCCAAAGTCTTCGTGGATGCCACGTATGAAGGAGACCTCTACGCCGCTGCTGGCGCCAAGTTCCGCCTGGGCCGTGAATCCCGTCAGGAGTTCGATGAACCCCATGCAGGCATCGTTTATTTCGACTACCAGACTCACGAATTCCTTCCCG
>JAOZVT010000476.1 GCA_025869455.1 Prosthecobacter sp. | reverse complement strand
TGCCAATCTGTTTGGCGTGTTGCAGGTAATGGAAGGCTTCCATGGTATCGCTGACTGTAAATGTTTTGATGGGTAAGGCTTGCAGTTTGTTGGCTGCAAAGAGAGACAAAATGCCGGTCATCTCTTCCCGCACCTGTTCCGGCTCTTCTTGCATGCGTTTGTCGAGTGCGATGATGTGATAATTGACGTCCGGACGTATCGCACTCATCTCGGCTTTGCTGTAGATGTTCAGTTTGCCGATTTCGAGAAAGGTACCGCCCTCTTTCAGGCAGGACAGGCTGGCTTCGATAAAGCCTTCGCCGGTCAGGCTGTTTAAGATGACGTCCATATCCTTGAGGTGCTCTTTGAAGGCGGTGCTGCGGGAGTCGAAGACCTGTTCTACATTCAAATGCTCTTTCAGCCATGCCTGCTTGCCTGCACTGGTGGTTGCATACACCTCAGCACCGGCCAGTTTCGCCAGTGCAATCGCGGCCAAACCCACACCACCTGTCGCTGCGTGTATCAACACTTTCTGGCCTTTTTTCAATTTGGCGAGAATATTCAATCCATAATTGGCGGTCAAAAAGACGATGGGCAGGCTCGCGCCCTGCTCTGGCGTCAAATTATCTGGCATCAGGTATACCTGATGTTCAGATACGATGACGTCCGTACCAAACAAACCCGTCCCTGTCACGATAACCTTATCGCCCGCTTTGACCCGCGTGACTTTGGAACCTGTGGCAAGTACTTCACCCGCACATTCGTAGCCAAAATCACCGGCTTCTCCCGGGTAAAGCTGCATCGCTTTTAATACATCGCGGAAATTCAGGGCGGTCGCCAGAATGCGAATACTGACCTCATCAGCTGCCATAGTTTTTGTTGTGCGTTCTGCCCAGTGCAGGGTTTCTATTCCCGTATCAGCGACCAGATACTGGCCTGCTTCCGGCGGTGGCAAGTGATGGTGGGTCTTGTTGTAGGCCTCAAGGCTTGTCAGGCGTGGTACGTATAGGTGCTCACGCAAAATCAGTTGATGCTCTGGCATCTGCCCTGTCTGAATCAATTGCAATACGGGCGCCGGGTCCACTGCTTTCCCATGAACCGTTCGCCCTGAGGAGGATGCGTAGCTTCCGTCTCGAAGCCCTGGCGCCAAGGCTTCGAGACGAGGCTGCCGCCTCTCCT
>JAOZVT010000475.1 GCA_025869455.1 Prosthecobacter sp. | reverse complement strand
AGGTGCTGCCGGAACAACTGGAGGAGGCCTGCGCGCATGTGGCGACCTATGATTTTCCTGAGACGCTGGTGGAGCTAAGAAACATGGCGCGGGTGGCGGGCCTGACGCACATGGAGTTAGTCGGCAAATATGGGCAGCATCATGTGCTGCGGTTCGCTATGGATGCGGACTGAGGTCGGTGGCGGGCCTTTACAGGCCGAGGTCACCTTCTGCTAAGACGGTGCATTTGGGCACGGTGCGCAGTTCTTCTGGGAGGAGGAAGTAGTGGGAGACGTGCTCGTTACGCTGGCCTAACGTTGGCATTTTTTCCAGGGCGGCGGTGTGGCTGAATTCGGGGACGGTGAGCAGCCATTTGCGCTGGGGCAGGAGGTCTGGCTGATGGACGAGGGCTCCGATGAGGGCGAGCAGTTCTTCGCCATCATCCCGGGTGGTGAAGGATTCGACGATTTCCCAGGTGGCGAGGCAGCGTCGGCTGCGGGCGGCGATCATGAGGAAGGAGGTCAATACGCCCTGTGAATCTACGGCACCGATGAGGTGATGCTGGCGCATGGGGGAGGCGAGGTACCATTTGAGGGATTCCAGGGAGGTGAATTTTTCCAGCCGATCGGCTTTTTGGTACGGACGCGCTAGGGAGGTGACGGTGGTGAGGTCGGTGACGAGGTGGATGTCACTGGAGAGGGCGGGCCAAGCGAGTTTTCGATTGAAGTAGCCGGGTTTCCCGAGGGCGATGTAGTGGCAGGTGATGTTTGTTTCTGCCCGTGCGCCCATTTTGAGCAGGGAGGTCTGGATGCGTGGCAGTGGGGTGGAATGGGTGATGACATTCGTTTTCATGACTTCCCGCTGGGCTAGGAACATGAGGGTGGCTGCCTGGGCGTATTTTTTTTCCACTTTGAAACTGGTGGCATAGAGGCCGGGTAGGGCCTGACCATGAAAGGCATACTGGGCGGGAATGCCGCCGACGAAGCCGACGATGCGCCCTTCTGCACGGGCCAGGAAGCCGTGGTGGGAGTCTGGGCGGTGAAAGGGGTTTTCTTTCCACCAGTAGGTGAGTCGTTTCTGCCAGGTTTCCAGGGTGGTCTCTGGCCAGGCCTGGTGCAAGAACTTCACGATTTCACCCTGCGGGAAGGGGATATCGAGAAGTGAATGGACCTGGAGGGTGT
>JAOZVT010000474.1 GCA_025869455.1 Prosthecobacter sp. | reverse complement strand
AACTCTGGCGTTCATGTTGTCATTTGGTTACCGTCGTTTTCTGCCTCGCCGACGACTGCCTGGATTTTTTGTCCGTAGTAAAGAGAACCGTTATCCGCTGCAATATCACGCAGAGCAGGTGCCCAATGCTCAAAGTCGGGTGACACTGGCTAACTCAAAGGATGAAATCGGCATGCGTCGACTGAAGGTGGATTTTAAGTTTGCTCAACAGGATGTGGATGGCGTCTTACGTTCTCATGAACTGCTAGACCAGCAACTGCGCAAAGATGGGGTAGGATATCTGGCCTATCACACTGGAAATTTGGCCGAGAGTGTCTGGGACCAGGCAATGGATGGGTATCATCAGGCGGGGACGACACGGATGTCAGCAAATGCAGATGAAGGCGTCGTTGACAGCGACCTGAGGGTCCACGGTATCAATGGACTTTATGTGGCTAGCAGCTCTATTTTTCCAACTTCTGGGCAAGCGAACTCAACCTTTCATGCCGTGGCGCTGACCCTGCGTCTGGCAGAGCATCTGCATCATCAGGTCAAACGATGAGTGAAAATCGCAGCAAGCTTCGCCGTCTAGGCCAAACCGATCTGTGGGTCAGCGGGCTTGGATTTGGCTGTGCTCCAATGATGGGGCGAGTTGGTAAGTCAAAGTCTCTCCGAGCTCTGGCAACTGCATTTGATGGAGGAGTTAACTTCTTCGATGTGGCGCGCTCCTATGGTTATGGGGAGGCGGAGGCGCTTCTTGGCCAGTTTCTCAAAGGACATCGTGACAGTGTCGTGATCGCCACGAAGGCTGGTATCCATGCAACCCCTCAGTCAAGATTCAAGAAAATGGCTCGTGCTTTGGCCCAGCCATTGGTTCCAATGTCAAGGGGGCTTCATCGCTTGATTCGATCCCAAAGCCGTCATGAATTTCAGCGGGGCGCCTTTACAGCTTCTGAGCTAAAAACTAGTGTAGAAATCAGCCTCAGAAAGCTCGGAACTGATCATGTGGATATTCTTTACCTACACGATGTTGTCGCAGCGGATTTAGATGACGGTTCTGTGCTCGAAGTGTGTCGTCAACTTGTTACCAATGGCAAAGCTCGATATCTGGGCCTGGCGACAGGGAAAAGCGAGG
>JAOZVT010000473.1 GCA_025869455.1 Prosthecobacter sp. | reverse complement strand
TTTCCCAGACACCGAGGCCTTGGCGAATTCCCTGGTTACCCACAGGGATCTCATGAATGCAGGTCAAAAGCCAGACCAAGGCTAAGACAGTGGTTAAGAGGGCTGGTAAAGCGGCCTTCACCGTGGGCCACATCCACATCTCTGCCAATTTTAAGTCGTATGATTCATCTCTCTGCGTTGCTGGTGGCAGGTAGGCATTCCATTCGCTCCCTAACCAACGAAAGAAAAAGAAAGCACCAGGGGCAGTTAGGCCGCTCCAGTGACGACGTGGTGTGTAGAGCCTGGCAACAAGGCGCAAGAGGCAGTCCGTCACCAAAATTGCATTGAAGATTGCAAAGCCCATGGCCAGCCACGGCAGCCATGCACCTTTGAGATAGAGAGCCCCCAGCAAAAGTCCTGCTGTGAGGAAATGCAAAAAAACAGCGAGTCGAGCCAAAGCATGTTGGAGGCTGGCGATTGAACTCTTTTGTAGGCTGCTGAGGATATTGAGGAAAGCTAAGGCTCCTCCAAGGAGCAGCGCTGAAATTGGATGGGCACTCAGCAAGATTTCGTTATGGCTGCCTTGAAAAAATAGCCAGATCCAGGTGCCCGTAGCGCTGACACAGGTGAAAATGCCCAGGCCTAGGAGGCTGCTGGATATCCCTGCCAATAGCCCAGCGCAAGCCGCTAACGGTAAAAGCCAAATTGCACCCGTGGTGCTCGCTAAGATGATTAACAAGGCAACTTCAAGCCAGAGGGCGATGCTAAATAGAGGGCGGCGAGGATGCATGGTGGGCTGTCAGAGAAGAAAGATTGGCCCTTCGACGAAAATGAAGATTCCCGATCAGGCCTAAGCCCGATCGGGAATGGTTGACTAACCAGTGATTTGTTCCGTCATTATTCTGCGGCTGGGCGCATGATCAGCACTTGGCCGTCTTCGGCAAAGTTAGCCACAGCTTCTGCACGTGTGTAAGTGCCGCCGGCTGGCTTTGGAATGTTTGAGCGAATGGAAGTAGCCAAATCACCAGGAGTGTTCAGGGTCACGTTGGTGCGGTGAGCCTGCACATTGATGATGAAGGTGCCAGCGCCGAAGATCTCATCGGAGCGAATGACACCAGAGGTTTCCCACAGACCACGGCTTGTGATAGCGGAGTGAGCGTCACGGGCTTCAACAGCAGCGAAG
>JAOZVT010000472.1 GCA_025869455.1 Prosthecobacter sp. | reverse complement strand
ATTGTCGCACCCGCATTCATCGCCCGTTTCGCGATCTCACGGCGCAGACTCTCTGAACCTGGAGGCATGTCATAGGAAATCCCACTTTTCCCCGCCCTCCGCGCCACGCTGGCCAGGATGCGGTTCAGCTTCACCGTGGGCAAAAGCTCTGGACTCGGCACCGCCCCTCCTAGAGCCAAAACGTGAGGTAACATGGCCGCCTCAAACAACCGCGACTGCAACGCCCCCACCGTCACCACCGAGATGCGGCGCGGCCTCTGGGCCATCGTCGGCTCCTTCAGCACAGGAGCCTGCACCTTGACAAAGAAACCCGACTTAGGCCGCGCCTCCACCAGGCCCCGATCTTCCAGCAGAATGAAAGCCTGGATCGCCGTCGTCAGGCTGACGCCATATTGCTCACTGACTTTGCGCAAAGAAGAGACCCGCTCCCCCGGCCGCAGAACCCCCTCCTGAATCAAACACGCAATCTGGTCCGCCACCTTTTGATAAAGAGGATCGGTTTTAGAATCAGGATGAATGGCCCGTGACATGACGAAAAATGCCAAAGTTCACACTTGAGCATGAACCGAAGCTTCTGAATGATACGCCCAGCGCCTAGCGCACATGTCCCCGTAGTTCAACGGATAGAACGAGGGTTTCCTAAATCGTTCAGGATAAACGGCTTAGCTTGTCATTATGTTGCAAATCGTTGCAGATACAAGCTTTGCAGCGATTCAGCATTTTCATACTGTTGCTCAGAATGGCACTGTTTTACGTCATTTCAGAGACTGGTGGTATAAAAAGTGGTATAATTTTTCTACCTGTTTTTTTCGCCTCGGACTGTGAATCTAACTGGTTGCGAGCAGCGTGAGGCCTCATTGAAAGAGGGCACCGACGGATTTCAGGAGTAAGCCATTGGCTAGGGAAAGCCACTTGCAGTCGTAAAGCAGGAGCCTCAAATCAGTTTAAACCTGCGTTGCCCAACGATGTCCAGATCTTGCAAAGATTGGAAGAAATAAAATAATAGATTAAGTATAAAATTGCAATATTTCTAAGTGTCGAAGATGTTTCTTTTTGGAAAATAATAACATGCTAATATTAGGCGATTTATTTCATCCGAATAAATGAAATGATATATCAGTTGATTTTTATAGTTGCAAAAGTGGTAAGACTTTGAATGCTTAGC
>JAOZVT010000471.1 GCA_025869455.1 Prosthecobacter sp. | reverse complement strand
ATTCCCGCCTTGCTTGTATATCAATCAAGTGATTGATGGCTTGAAAGGCAAGTCGATTTCGGTCGGTGCGCAGAACTCTGCGGTGGAATCCATGCAAGGTGCATTGACGGGTGAGATTGCTCCCAGTCAGTTGGTGGATGCAGGTTGTTCCCTGGTGCTTGTCGGGCACTCCGAACGCCGCCAGATAATGGGCGAGCGAGACGGGATGCTGAATCGCAAGTTCGCAGCGGCACAGGCATGTGGCTTGATTCCGGTGTTGTGTATAGGGGAAACCCTTGAGCAGCGCGAAGCCGGTAAAACTCTTGAGGTTGTCGGGCGTCAGCTGGGCAGTATCATCGAGGAGCTGGGTGTAGGTGCCTTTGCCAAGGCAGTCATTGCTTACGAGCCGGTCTGGGCTATTGGTACCGGACTGACTGCAACGCCGCAACAGGCGCAGGATGTGCATAAAGCCATTCGCGAGCAGTTGGCGGCAGAGAATTCTGAGGTCGCACGAGGTGTGCGGCTTCTATACGGCGGCAGCGTGAAGGCGGCCAATGCGGTCGAACTGTTCGGCATGCCGGATATCGATGGGGGGCTCATTGGTGGAGCTTCCCTGAATGCAGATGAGTTCGGTGCGATCTGTCGCGCCGCGGGAAACTGAAAAAATGCTGGAAACAGTCGTAGTCGTTTTTCATCTGCTGGGTGCATTGGGCGTAGTTGCTCTGGTTTTGCTGCAGCAGGGTAAAGGTGCGGATGCTGGCGCGTCTTTCGGAGCAGGTGCTTCAAATACTGTGTTCGGAAGCCAAGGTTCCTCTACCTTTCTTAGTAAGTTTACTGCTATACTTGCCGCCGGTTTCTTCATAACCAGCTTGGGGTTAGGTTACTTTGCTAAAGAGAAAGCTCATCAGCTGACTCAAGCAGGTCTCCCAGACCCAGCAGTGTTGGAAGTACCTAAGCAACAACAACCGGCTTCTGATGATGTCCCGGTGCTTCAAGAGCAAAAGTCGGCTACTCCAGCGACTGACGTACCTCCAGCTCAAGAGCAGAAGTAAGAAGGGTTTCAAACGTAGTTTTGCCGAGGTGGTGGAATTGGTAGACACGCAACCTTGAGGTGGTTGTGCCCATAGGGTGTAGGGGTTCGAGTCCCCTTCTCGGTACCAATTAGTCAGGAGAGCCCGCTGTTGCGG
>JAOZVT010000470.1 GCA_025869455.1 Prosthecobacter sp. | reverse complement strand
CACGGCTGCTTTTGAAGCTGGTTTTCCGATGTCAAAATAGAAGTCATGGGACTCACCACTGACGGTTATGGTGAGGATGAGCGTTTTACCGGGACGAAGGTCCTGAGCATAGAGTTTTACGACACCACCTGCGGCGTTTCCAGGCATGACGGTATTCCGGCGCAGCATGGATGAGGTGTCGCTTAGCGCTGCATCTCGGGAGGCAGCAATGTTACGGATGTTGTTGCTCGTGTTTGCATTGATCGTCGAGATCGCTGCGGCAGTAGCAGCCGGATTGTAGGTGGTGGTGCGGGCAGTGTAAGTGCCGCTGGCATAACCCCCGCTGCCATAGGCGCTGACAGTGCCTGTGGAATAGGATGTTTGCGGGACTGATGCTGCTATGGACTGTGAGGCACCGTTCAGTGCTCCAGCTAGTGCGAGCATGGCTGCGCGTGTCTCGATATGCTTCCGCAGTGTTTCATAGGTATAAACCCGCACCGCTTTACCGCCTGTCTTGGCGGTGATGTTTTCCGTGGAGAAGTCAATCACAGCACCGCTGGAATTGACGAATACGACCAGCACCTCGGGCAGCATGGCTGGGTCATTGGCGATCCGCTCTGACAGCAGCCTGACGCTGACTTCATTTTTTTTCTTGGAAACTAGCACCGGGTTCCCCTGCACATAAAAAGGGGTAACGGTGTTTAATGAGGAAACCTGCATGCTGGTGCTGCAGCTACTGAGTAGTGCAAGGGCAAAGGCGGAGAGGATGACGGAGACAGGGGCGTATTGCATTCGGAAGGAATGTGTCTCATTAAGGAATTATAAGAATTCCACAAGACCTTTTCCTTGGCTTAAGCTGGGGGCTTTACTTATCCGATTCCGTTACTTTTTGAGACCTTTACTGTACAGCTGTGGTTTTGACCACGTCACGCGCCAGTTTTAATACTTCGCCGCCATGTTCCATCAGCAGGGACTTTTCCTTGGCTGGTGGCAGTGGGGTCGCTGGCGCACCACTGGGGTTATAGGCTTTGATTTCTGGCAGAGGAATCGTTTTCACGGATGCCTGTGTTGCTGCCGCGGGAGCTGTGGCTGCTGGTGCCGCAGGTGGCGGTGCGGGATTTGTAGTTGGGGGCGCTGCTGGAGGTTGTGATGCCGGAGTGGTTCCTGCGGGTGCGCCATTGGCGGGAG
>JAOZVT010000469.1 GCA_025869455.1 Prosthecobacter sp. | reverse complement strand
CCCGGGAGTCATGGGCTGTTCTTTTTTAATTTCAGCCGCTTGGAGGCTGCTGATAAAACCGAGGGCCAATAGGAACGAAAAACGCATGATGAATGAGGGCGCAGAGAACGGTCTAAAACTGATTATTCTATCGCCACAACTCCTAGTCACTGACCTAAATAGGTCGTTAAAGATGGGAATTACCGATGAAAACAAAAATCTCCCCATTTGGGGATTTGAAGCGATAGACCTTTGATTATCAGTGGATTGCGATGGGGGTTTTGTTCCCCATCGAATCCCCATGGAGGTCAAAATCCCCAGATCTTCCCCAAGGAAGATGGGGGAGTCGGAATGGGTCCAAGAGATAAACATAACTGTTGTTCATTGAGCACTTGGGGAAGAAGCAGAAGGTGCGATTCGAGTGCGGAGGGAATGTCCGATGCGCTGGATTTTCACGCAAGCGGAGGAACGGCGACTTGGCGTAAGTCCTGAAAATATTTGGGGGCAACCCGAACTCCGTGCTGAAGACACGATTTAGCTTGATACAGTGCTATTTGGAGCGCGATGCCTTTATTTACAAGGGTTCCAGCGTTTGAGCGTCTCAAGTGTATCAAGGTACAGCGAAATAGAGCGGAAAGGGTGTAAGACGACAAGCAGCGAGCAGCATAGAAAGGGTCAAGGTTTCTTGATCTCGTTGTCGAGAGAACGCTTGATGGCGCTGACGATGTTCTTGCTAGCGCGGTCCGTCGGCTTACCAGACTTGCTAAACGGAAAGAACGGGCGGGCGGGGATCTTGCCGTCCTTTGTGCCCATCTGGTGGATGGCTGCTAGGCTATGGCCTCCGACCTTGCGGTCAGACCCCACGGTTACTGTCTTGCTAGTGACGCGGATAATGCGCGGACTCTGGGCAAGTGTCCCCGATGAGACGAGCGGCTTGGTGCCATAGCCATTATTCTGCTTAGCCTTGATGGTGGCGGGTTTCAGCCCGGGCCAAGACAAGGGACGCAATGACGGCTGGGTAAATGCGCGCTGAGCCATGCTCACGACAGCCAGACCGGCGGCCTCCATGGCTTTCTTGGGATTCTTTGCCGTCGCCAGCTTCTTTTTCAGATCCGGCGAGATGACGTTCTTGATCTTGGTTAAGCTAATCTTCATTTTCGTCCTCAGGCCATTTGATAAAAAGGGTTCTGCCGGACGGCAGCTTGGCAACGACCTTCCCTGTGGCTGGGTCAATCGAATGACAATCCCCAACAACACCAACCACCAGGTCGGCGGTCTCGCGGTCGAGCTTGTTGAGGTCAGCGACCTGGCTTACCAGGGTATCAAAATCGTCAGGGTAGATCATGGTGTTTGGGCGGTGGGTTGCATCCATCCTCGGCTCTCAAAGACTTTACGCATTTCGTCGCGAATGGGAGCGAAGTCAGCGGTCTCCCATTGTCGATTAGGCAAAGGCTCCGTCAAGATGTCAGCGACGTGGCCTAAAAGGGTCGCGTCACCGCTCTCCTCAGCAATGAATTGGGCGTATGATCTAGCCCAAGCCTCCCTGGGCGACTTGTAATAGATTTTCTGCCCGCCGCTCAGGCTGTCAAAGCCTTTAAAGGCCTGGCTGTCCTGAATAGCTTTCCACCAGGTAGCTAACTCAGTGGCTAGATTGTTGGTGGCAAAGATGCCCGTCCCTTGTCCAGAATGATCCAGCCAATGCCCGATCTCATGAGCTAATGTGAGTTCTGGGTGAATGTAGGCTTTGCCTTTCTTGGGGCGCAAGTATTGGATCTCGATGGCCTTACCACTCTGGATGCCACGGAAGAAGCCGAGTGCTTTTCCGGGTTTGTTGCCCACAGGGATATCAGTCAACGGTCCATCGCCATGCACGTTATCAATGATCTCCAATACCTTCTCAACCCGCGCCTGTTCGGTTCTTGGCATCTTGGCTGCGGGCTTCAGCTTGCCCTTGAGAGGTGTGCCTGCGGCTTTAGTGGCGGGTGCTTTTGCTGGGGTTGGAGTGGAAACGGTGGCCTGAGCTAGAGGTGCTCCTTTGGTTTTGCGTGGAGCCTTGCTGCCATTAAGCCACTGCCAGACAGTCCGGCCATCGGGCAGAGTGTTGGCTTGAGCGGCGGCCTCAAACTCTGACCAAGTCGCCTCATCGTAGCGCTCCTTGAGTTGCTTGACAGGGATCGTCAGGCCGCTGGGGTCGAAGTGGTAGCCGTCTGACTTGCCGCGCATGCGGTCACTGCGGATGTCCACTTGCTTGGACGGCCCTGCGTCGAGCTGGCCTTCTCTCGCTCGCTTGAGGGCGGTGCCTTCGAGCACCCGCTTGGCTTCGGGCGGGCGCTTGGCGTCGGCGGCCCGGATCTCATCCACCTCATCAGGTAAAAGGGGAACCTTGCGGCATCGGCACCCCCACTGCCAGGGTGGATTATGATCTCGCCAAAAAGGGTCATTCGCGGGGGCAATCCGCTCGTTGAGCTCCACATGCGCAGGCCTGACTTTTTCATCACCTAGACTCAGGTATTGCCAATAAGGAAAGGTGTCAGATTGCCTATCCATGACGCGATGTTGTGCCACTTGATAAGCCTGAAAGCCGTGCGTGCGCAAAAGCAGTTCCGCTCGCGCTGTCGCGCCTTCGGCATCAAACCAGGGGCCAAGCTTTTCAATGATGGCCTTCTTTTGGGTTTCCCATTGGGCTCCCTCAGGAACCTCAGCAATCAACTCGCGGATCTCTTGAGCGACGTTGGCATCTTCGATGCCGGTGATGAGAAAAGCCCGCGCTTTGAGCTCTGGCAAAAGGCTATCAAAAACCTCGCGGCTGACAATTGGCTTGTCGGCAATCCATTTGGCCGCCTCGTCATGGGGCACGGGCTCAAGGATGAAGGCGGAGTCGTCTGGCATGATGAAAACTCGCACAGATCCCCGCCTTGGCTAAGTGCCGGTGGTGTCAGTCTGTGGGGGTAACGTTCTGGGATTGCCCATCCTGGCTTTCTTGCCAGGCTTTTTTCCGCGCCGAGTTCCACCAATTTTGCTGACCCGGCTGGATGCGTGTGCGGCGGAGATGCTTGAGCAGGCTAGCCGCGTCAATCAGGATCACACCAGGGGTGGGCAGACAGGCCTCGACGGCTCCCATGAGAATTAGTCGGCGCAAGGTATTGCGATGTACCGGAATGCCAAGCTGCGAGGCCACACGATGACCCATAGGCAGCCATTGAGGGTAGATAGCCGGGGCAATCTTGTATCCGCCCGCGCCGTCTTCAACCACGCCAAAAAGTGCATAGAGGGGCACGGCCTTAGGCAGCTTGGCCTTGATGACCTTGCCTGGTGTGATCTCAATGTCCACCTCTGGGGCATCTTCGGGGATGGGCCATGCGCCCTTTGGGACGGATCGTTTCTGCTTCATGTGTGGAAGGATTTGGCAAAATCAGCGGCGGTAATGAACTCTTCTTTGACCGGCTCAGGGGCTTTGCTTTTCAGTTTGGGGCGGAAAGTGGGAGTGCCTCTTCTGTCCTCCAAGGCGAGGTTTAGATCCTCCTCAAATTTAATGGGATCTCCAATCAGGTTGGAGAGCTTCAGCGCTCCGTCATTGCGCTCGCCCTTGTTGGCTTTGGCGCGCAGGTAGTTGATGACGATAGCTAACTCTTTTTCGGTCCAGGTCCATTCTGAGTACTCACACCATTCATACCACTGCCGCTCGCGCGCCATGTTGAGTCGGATGGTGTAGGTTGTGCGGGCCTCGTAAGAGGCATGCAACGCCTTGATGTGGCTGATCACATCGACGGGTTTGTTGGTGCTGCTCATGGGGTGTCTTTGGTGTAACGGTGGCCTGCTGCAAAACCGCTGCGATAACCCTGCTCAAAGATGCGACGGACTATAGCGCAGAGGGTGATGTCATGGAAAGTCACTGTCTGCTGGAGTTGCTGAAGGGTGATGTCCAAGTGCTTATCTTTAAAGGCTTCGGTAGCATCCTTGGTCTTGATGTCCAGGTAACCCTTGAGGGCAATTTCAGCCGCTACGCGCGCCTGCTTTTCAACGGCGGTCAAAGGCTTTGAGGCGCTAGTGATCGTGGCGGTAAACTTCGCAGCCTTTTCGGCAGCGGCTGCTTCGCGGTCTGTCAGATCCTGGCCGGTGACAGCATCCATGGAAGAGGATGGACGTTTGAAAAGGTCTTCACTCATAATCCGAGGGCGAGTTGAGGATGGGTGGCGGCTTGGCGGTTGAGAAATAAAGTCTCGGCTTCCGCAAGGGTCAGGGCTTGGTAACGGCCTTCATGGCCTTCGTGATCCAGGCAGGTCACAAGGCCAAGCTGATGCAGCTCCGTCATGCGCGGACGCACGGTGAGCAGGTCGATGCCGCAGGCTTGAGCAAGGTCTCGCGTGGTGCATGGCCCATGTTCGAGTAAGGCTTCCCAAACGGACAGTCTGAGACCCACCAGCCGCGTCTGGAGATCGCGGAACGTGTGATTGCGGTGATCAATGGGGACCATAACAGGAAAGGGTGTGGGGTGAGATTAACGGTCGTCGCCTGGGGCTGACGTGGGGGGGGCTTCCTGGGTTTGACTTCGCTCAGTAACCATATTGTGGTTGGCCCGTATCCGCCCATCAATGACGCCATCCCAAAAGAACCAAGCGACCGCCAAGACGCCCAATTCAAAGCAGGTCAATGAAAGGGAAAAGACGAAGGCTTTCTTCAGGGCCAACAAGGAATGCAGGTCCAGGAAATCCAGAGCCAAGAGGCAGGCGGCGAAGTTGCAAAGGGGAATCAATAGAAAGGATAAAATCAGACGCATAAAAAGGATGTGTTGAAGTTAGGTGTTAGGCGTTTGGGGCCAGATCTCGGGAGTCCACGAGGACCAGATGACCGTCGGCTGTCTTGCAGATCAGATGATGTGAATGCGGCAGCCGGCGGGCTTCTGTGAGGGTGTCGCCATCGCCTATCTTGACGCGGCCAGCGGCGGCGGAAGCGGGGACGCCCTCAGTCTCCAGATCCACGTCCAAGACGTTTTCATACAGTCTCAGGAAGTGGCAGTAAGCCGGGCTGCGAAGCTTCACGGTGTAGGTGGTTAGGCTTGGGGCGGGCTTGGCTTGAGGGGCCTTGCGGCGGCGTTTGGGTGTGGTGGTCGGGGTGCTCATGGTGGTGTTGGGTTAGACAGGATTTCAGGATTGGCAGGATTTACAGGACGGGTAATTAGTTAGGCTGGATCAGCGAGCGCGGTGTTATGGTCCGTTTGTTCAGGAATGTATGGAGAGTCATCCTCTGCGGGCCACCAACGGCAGATGCCACCCCTGCCCCCATGTTTAATGACTAGCCCTTTAGCTCTCATTTTCTCAAGCTTAAGGTAGGCTTTGCGAATCGTCACATTTGAGGCTCTAGCTACATCATGAGTTAATGGCCCGCCCTCAACTAAGTAAGATGGGTTTTTGAGGCGCATTCTCTGCCACCAGTTACTAAGAGTCCCCTCAGCGAGTCTCTTCAGGATGCATGAAAATGAGAGATCTTCGTTGTTTGGTGTTTCTTCTTTCATAAGCTCTTGGTTGTCTTGGTGGTCTGCCGCTTTGCGCGCAGGGCTTTCCAGCGATTGCTGTCATTGCCTTTGCCAGCGGCCTTGTTGGCATTGTTGACGATGGTATAAAAGACCGCCCAAACCTGTTTCGGATGGGTCAGTTGAGCGATGTCGCAGCGATAGAATCGGCGGCTGATTCCCTCAGCGTAAGAGGGGGTGAGGTGTAGCTCTGAGACCTTTTCCCAAAGCTTGTGTTTCGCGATGTCCAGGGCCGTGGTGGCAGCCTTCACCACGGCGCGCGCGGCCTCACGGGTCTGGCCCTTGAGAGTGAGAAAAGCGGCCTGAATTAGCATTCTATCAGCATGACAAGCCTGGCTAATACGCTTGCCACAAGCTGCAATGGAGACGCGGCGGCGAAAAGACTCCAGGGTTTCACCGGTGGAGATTTGCCCCGCGTTGTGGAGCTGGTTGTAGGTACGTTTAGCCAAGTCGCTCAGCTTCCACTTAGCATCATTGTCCAAGGGTTTGGCTACGCCTTTGAGATTGTCTGGGTGATCTAGCTCCGCCATGACTTGGCTTAGCATCAGGGGCGCGGGTTCAGCTTTTTCGGCCGGTGTGACCTGGCCTAACAAATCGGGATCAAAGGGGACTAAGGCGGGGCGGCTCATGGCGTGGATTTGGGGTGGAGTGCTTCAGTTAGGGCGCTTCGGATCTTTTGCGCCTGAAGCTGGCGGCCCTGATGCTGGGCAAGCTCAATGATCTGTGTCATGATCTTGGGGGGCTCTGCCGCGTCGGAGTTGCTGAGTATAATCCTAAAGACATCATGACCACTGAGGCAAATGGCCCAAGGTGTTTTGTCGGGATCTTCAGTCTCATGAGACGTGAAGCCTAACGCCTGCATGTAGGTCTTTTGAGTGACGCAGGGTTGCGGAGTGAAGGTGCGCGACATGATCTTAGGCTAGCTTTTTGAGTAGGCGGCTGGTGCGGCTACGGCTGGCGCGAGTGGCCTTGACGAGTGGTGGCACGCGGCGGGTTTTGTGACGTTTCATAAGTGGGTTAGGCGGCTTTGAGTTGGGTTTCAGCCCCTTCCACCAGGCTGAGCTTGATGGTGAAGTTTTCGCTGTGTTCCAGCTTCAGGCCGATACTGGTCAGGAACTCTTGATGGTCTGGCCATTTGGCTTTGATCACGTCTTTGGCTAGGCTGGCTTTCCAGGTGACAAAGAGATCGGCAATCTCTTCATTCTCATGACTGATCAGGCGGTCCAGGGCGGTGGCCTGTGAGATGCCCTTGACCGTGTCCACGGCTCCGCCGTTGTCACGGAAACTCAATTCATGCCCGGCGATTTCGACCGTCTTGGAGTCTTTGCCAAACAGTTCATCACGATGACCAAGCGCATAGGTTTCAATGGCTGTGGTGCATTCGCTGACGGTTTCCTTATGGGTTTCCAGCTTGGAGGTGAAGCGGGCTTTAATCGCCTCAATCTCGGCGTTCATTTCAGCGGTTAGGCTGTTTTGAAGGATGGTGGCGCGGGTGAGTTCACCGAGTTTCTTTTCCAGCTCGGGGCGGTCTTTGATGAGGGTGGCTAGCTTGGCGCGTTTGGCTTTGATGGTTTTAGCCTTGATGTTTTTTGGGGTCTTGGTGCTCATGAAATAGGTTTTGTTAGGGTTGAGAGTCTGTGGTGATGAACTCAGGGCCTGTGAGGTGTTTGTATCTTTTGGCGCTGAGGCGGCCTCTGGCTTTTTCAGGCAAGTCCGCAAACGCCAATGTGTGTTGGATGAGTGGCTTGTTTTGGGCGTTGTATTGGTCGGACAGGGCACGGAGAGTGCCGTCGCTGTTTGGGCCTTCCAGGGACATCACTACTTGGCCCTTATGCTTGAGGATGCTGACGCGGGTTTTGATGATGTGCCCATGACAGGGGGGGCGCTCCTTTATTTCAGATTCCACCGTCCACGGCTTCTCGAAGGCGGGGGAATCAATGAGTGTAATTTCTCCGCTTGGATTGGTGGCCAAGCGCTTTTTCGAGGCTTTCTTGAGTGATTTGGTGCTCATGGCTCATAGGGTGAGGTGTGGATCAGCGGCA
The DNA here is from genome assembly GCA_025869455.1 of Prosthecobacter sp. Taxonomy (GTDB): domain Bacteria; phylum Verrucomicrobiota; class Verrucomicrobiia; order Verrucomicrobiales; family Verrucomicrobiaceae; genus Prosthecobacter. The sequence goes on along the minus strand of JAOZVT010000469.1, from coordinate 3,805 downwards.
GGTGAAATCCGTGGCAGCGGTGATAGCTGTGGTGACGGCAGTGCGGGCGGCCTGCATGCGTCGGAGCGCGTTGGAGGCCTCAGCCAGGGCGGTGCATGAGATGATGACGGTGGTGACGTTCTCGCCTTCGGGGGTTAGGTGGATGGCTCCGCCAAAAGGGATCAAGACCAGCTTGCGAGCGAAGAGGTTGGCGACGGCATCATTGATGGTCATCACCGGCTGGCTCACGTCGGTGGCGATGTCATGTAGGGGGCGGTCAGGCTGTCGGGCGATGCACAGCAAAACATGGGCTTGCATGACGGTCAGATCCAGCCGGGCCAGAATGGTAAGACAGCCGAGGACGGCGTCAAACTTGGGGGCCTCAGTGTTGAGGCCAACGGTAAATTCACGCACCTGGTCAAGGGCCAGGCGCAGGGTGTCGGCGACAATCTCAGCCGGAGGAATGATGTGGGGTGTGCTCATGGGGTGTGGGTGGTGAAGTGTTGGTTAGGAATTGGTTTTGGCCTTCTTGGGGGCCTTGGGGGCTTCTTTGATTTCGGCAGAGCGTCTGGCGGCTAGGGTCTTGATCTTCTTCTCCCGCTGCTGGCGAGGCAGGGACATGAGGTGCATCATTTCACGATCCACCTTGAGGCCGGGGATGAGCTCCAGGGCATCGGCGGCATCCTCTTTCCAATGACGGCTTTCGCCCGTCTTGATGTTGAGGAGTAGGCCGCTCCCGCCGCCTCGGGGAGCGAGGTATTGGATGGAGAAATTGACTTGTCGGGCCAGCGCGAAGGCGATCTCTTTCCAGTCTAGCGCGCGGGCTTTGCTGGCTTTCTTCTTGGCTGTCTTTGGGATGCTCATGACGTGGTGTTGAGTTGGGTTAAAGGCTGGTGGTGGCTTTGTTGCGGGCCTTGAGCTCGTCACCGATGTGACGCTTGATATCTTCAAGGGTGACTGGCGTCTTAGTCTTGGCCTGGGCACGGTGGGCGCGGACAAGGACCTCACGGACAAAGGCTAGATTGCCGTTGCCGCGAGCATGGCGGGCCAATTCAGTGGCAGAGGCGGGGAGCTGATCACTTGCAATGGTAGGCAGCCGCTTTTGCAGCAAGATCTTCACGTCATCGTCCTGAGGTGCTCCGAGCTCGACGATGGCCAAGAGACGGTTTCCTGTGAGTTGGGAGAGGTCATCGGCGTGCTCGGTTTCGATGGTCCTGAAAAGCCGCTTGTGACAGGCCAGTTGGATCTTGACGTTCGACTGGCTAATCACCGTCTTGAGCGTTCGCAGGCAGCGGACGCCAAAGTCATGTACCTCATCCACTTGGATAATGGTGCCAACACCGCGAGTATTGATGGTGTCGGCCAGCTTACGCAGTCGGGCCGTGGCATTGCGGCGGCCAGGATCAACACCCAAGGCGCTGAGCATTTCTTCGAGCATGCTGTTAGGCCTGTCTCCCCATGCTGCCGAGGCCTCCACGCGAAACACACGAGGCTGGACGGTCATGTCGTTATACTTTTCACGGATGATGTCTAGGGCACTCGTCTTGCCCGTTCCTGTCTCCCCTTTGATGATGAGGATACGGGCGAGAGTGCGGCTGTAAATCAGACGGCTGGTCTGGCCACGAACGGCTATGGCGCTACTCAGTTCCTCGTAAAGCGTGAGCTCGTCATCACCAGAGGCACCGACTAGCTCATTGAAGACGCTCCTGTATGCAGGCAGCCATTTCTCAATGTCCAGGTCATCGGTCCTGCCTTTCGCAATCGCGGTGATGGTCTTGTCAGACTGGCCAAGGCCAGGGTGCAGACGGATCAACTCAGCTTTGCTGAGGTCATCGGCATTGGAGATCTCCAGAATTTGGAGGGCGAGGGTGCGCAGCTCTTGCGCGGGTGTTTGTTGTGTGGTGCTCATGGGATGTGGGGTGGGGAGATTGGACAGGATTTCAGGATTAGCAGGATTGACAGGAGTTGGTTAGCACCGCTCCTTAAAGTCGATGGATTCAGCCAAAACGCCCGCTTCGACTGCGTGATTGACTAAGGCCTCCAGGCTAAATCTAAATCCTCGATGCTTGCTCTGAATGGCGATGGAGCCGCCCATGCAGTGGATGACGAGAAGTTGATGTTGTTTACCATCATGATGTGTCATCGTGACGTCAGTCGCGTGGGTGCCAAGCACCGCACTTGACTTGGTAATTTTCTCACCATTAACGGTGTCATTAAACCCGGCGATTAGTTCGCCTAAGTCTGTTTTGATTGTTTTTGCTTTCATGCGTTTATGTTTTCGTTGGTGTATTGGGATTACTCACATCTTCCGGGATAACTCCCGGATTGGATGGAGCGCCATCGAAGGGATGGGGTGGGCTTCCTGGTGGGTGGCCAGGAAAGTGGCGATGAGAGGATCTTGAGCGAAGCCGTAAGCGGAGCCTGTCTCGGCAGGGCGGCAGTCGTAGGACAGACAAGCCAGCCGCATGTGCCAGCGCAGATCCGCGAGGTCGGAGTGGTCGCTGTAATCGGTGAGGGTGGTGACGATCTTCAGCGCGGCTTGCAGGTCCTTGAGGTGATCTCTTGCTAACAGGGCAGCCCGCTGTCCCTCGGCGGCGATTTGGGGATCAAGGGCGCGGCTCTTAGCTTCAGCTTCGATTTCCAGACACTCAATCTTGCGGCTGATCTTCTGGGCTACGGTGGCCCAATGGTGGCAGAGTTGGGCAGTGCGTTCAGGGCTCATGATAAGGAACGTCTTAAAGTTGTGCCATCGCGGCGAGCTCATCAGTCTCGTCGAAATCTGGCTCGGTTGTCTCGACATCACCGCGACGCGGTGTGGTTAGGCGAAGTTGAGGCTTGGCCGCGCGTGGCATGACCTCCGGCTTGGAATTGCGGGCGGTGGGCTCCACGATAGGAGGTGTGGCGTGAGGTTGGTTGGGTGGGCTCATGGCAGTGGATGGGTTGCAGTCATCGGTCAGGGCTTGGGTGAGTTGGTTGCCGAAGCTGTCCTGAGCGTGACTGACACGGCGGCCCGCAAAGTGACTGCCTGAGATGAGTAGCCGTGTTTCGCGCCGGACTTGCGCGGCGGCCCGCTTCTGACCTGGGCTGTAACTTGCGCCATACAGATCCTCTTGTAAGCCGTCGGGCATATACTCAGCCACGCCAAGTCTCTCACCAAAACCCCACCCCTCGCGATTGCGGGCGCTCTTGTCTCGGTTGAAGACGACGCAGCCCTCCCAAGCAGAGGCGGGAGTGAAGGCGACTAGTACTTCATGGCCGTTGTCGCAGTGAACGTTAGGCGTACGGCTACCTCCGTGGACGCGGAAGCGGAAGCTAAGGGGATAGTGAGGTGCTCTCACTTCAATGATGCCCTTCCGCACGGTAGCCATCGTCTTGATGGCATGGAAACGCCACATAGCGTCTGCGGGACAAGGGCGTTTCACATGGTCTTTCCAGAGCTCCTCTGGCACGCGAGTCTCATTGCCAAAGGATTGACGGCGTTTTGGCCGCGTGTTGAAGAGATCCATCGCTTGGGCGACTGCATTGGCAGATTGATCAATGCTCCAAAACTTAGAGAGGGCGTCCAGGTCGGGGTTCTCGCGGTTAGCGCGCAGCATCAAGCGAGTCGCTGCCTCAAACTCGCCACGCTCCCGACCAATGCTCATCGTTTGGCCGTTAAAGCCATGATCCATGAGCGCTTGAAGAAGATCAAAAGAGCCCTCAACGTGAGCCTTGCCGTCGGAGGTATGTTTTTCTCGAATGTGAATGATGGCGTCCAGGCCACCCCAGCGAATGTCTTTGCCTTCGGGTGTGGTACCAATCTTGCACCCCCAGATGAAGTCATTGT
>JAOZVT010000468.1 GCA_025869455.1 Prosthecobacter sp. | reverse complement strand
TCTATGAATCGTCGTTCTTTTTTCCGTTCTACCACTGCGCTAGCGACTGCAACTGCGGGCGTAGGTTTGACCCAACGTGCTGGGGCCGTCTCGATTGATCGTTCGGCGGCTGACCCTGCTTATAAGATTCAGAACAGCGGCATTAAGCACACGCTGATGGGCTGGTGCTGGAAGCCGATGGATATGCTGGTGCTGGCGAAGCATGCGAAGGAGATCGGGCTGGTCGGTATGGAGGGCATTGATAAGAAGCTGTACCCTGAAGTGATGAAGCTGGGCTTGGGCATCAGTTTGGTGGGGTCACATGGTTTTGCCAAAGGGCCGTGCAATCCTCAGTACAAAGATGAAGTCATCAAGGCATTGACGGAGAGCATCGATGTGGCGGCGGATGTGGGCTGCAAAAAAGTGATCACCTTTACTGGGATGAAGTTTGACGGCATGGATCGTGACGAGGGTATCAAAAATTGCCTGGATACTTGGAAAGAGGTGATGCCTCATGCGGAGAAAAAGGGCATCACACTGGTGCTGGAGCATCTCAACAGTCGGGACAATACGCATCCGATGAAGGGGCATCCGGGCTACTTTGGCGATGATGTGGATTTTTGCGTGGATCTGATCAAGCAGATGGGCAGCCCGAACTTTAAGCTGCTGTTTGATATCTACCATGTGAGCATCATGAATGGCGATGTGATCCGCCGCATGCATCAGCATAAGGAGTACATTGGCCATCTCCACACGGCGGGGAATCCTGGGCGCTGTGAGTTAGATCAGAACCAGGAGATCAATTACCCGGCGGTGATGCAGGCGGCGCTGGACATCGGTTATCACGATTACGTGGCGCACGAGTTTATCCCGACCTGGGAAGATCCTATCTTGGCACTGCGCCATGCCTGCATGGTGTGTGATGTCTGAGGTCGTGTTCAGCCAAATACTTGCGATGGCGAGGGTGTTAGAAAGAGTAACTTAGGAGGCTCCATCGGTGCGGCAGCGCAAGCCGTGAACACACTGGTGAGTCCAATCCCGGAGTTTAGCCTGGCAGTGAAGTTCGCGACGTGTTTTCTGGTGAGCACAGGCATCTTGCCAATAGTGTTCGGCAAGGAAAATGACTTGGGGCCGGTTTTGGGGCAGTTCCCTGGTTCCAGAGGGCTTGAGCGCGATTGTGTCGGCTGTC
>JAOZVT010000467.1 GCA_025869455.1 Prosthecobacter sp. | reverse complement strand
ACATGGCCAACGGTTCCATTGTAAGTATTGACCATTTTTGGAAAAAAGAAAGTAATGCCCCACGTCATCCCGAGTGAAGCGAGGGATCTCCTGAAGGTGGCACATTGCTACAACCGGGAGATCCTTCACGCAAAAAGACGCGTTCAGGATGACGTACCCTGGGCGTTATAAAAGAAAGTAAACGGGGTCTATACAAGGCGTTCTACAACGTATGCACACGGTTATCCACAGAATATGTGGATAACCGTGTGCATGGTTTTTGCAACCAAACAGGGTGTTTAGCCAAATTTGTAAAAGACCTCAAGCGCAAACGATTGGTTATAGTTTCTGCTGCCATCACTGAGGAAACCGTTGCGTGACTTGTCAGAAAAGGACGCTACGTTGGAGAAGTCACGACGTGTTTCACCGCGTATTTCCAGGTTTTTATTGTTCTGTGGTACATAAGCTACCGTGAAGGTTACCTCTTTCCACTTTTGTGCCACCCCGGTTCTATAGCCATCCTCGTCATTAAAGAACTCCCCACGCAGCGAGGTTCGCCATGCGTCAGTCCAGGCATAATTGAGGTAAGCTGCCACGCCATTCCAGTTCGCCCGGCCCAGGGTATCATCCGGCAAGCCCGCTATTCGTTGCCATGCATAATCGTAATTTACGAGTACTGATAATTTGGGTGTCAGCGTAAATGTGGCAAGTACGTCAATCAGGGTACGGTTACTGGTGGGTCCAACATCGGTGCGGTCGACTGCTCGCTGTTGCCCGCTGTAGCCGGTTAAGCCCAACGTAAACACAGGGTTGAAAATATAGGTGGCATTTAATTCGGCAGTAACACCGCGACTCCAGTCACGAATGGTATCCCAACCATCATTCAGGCCTGCAATGAGCTTTAATTTTTCATTGGCCTGCCAGGTAGCACGTGCACCGGTTGCGGTGAAGGGGCCTGCGAAACCAAAGAGGATGGAGCGTCCAAAGTTTGTGTCCGAAATGGGGGCGATGACCTCTGCACCGTTTAAGGTCGTGAATTTACCCGCATCGATAAAAAACGAGGGGCCGAAACCCAGTTGCAGATAGGCTTGTGTCAAATCCACGCCAAAGTCAGGGCTGCTTAACCAAGTACCCATACCGTAGGCATTGGAGACGATCGCATCACGGCCAATCATGCCGTTAAGAAAAAAACCGA
>JAOZVT010000466.1 GCA_025869455.1 Prosthecobacter sp. | reverse complement strand
GCGCAGTTCACGAGTGACGGGTGGCCATGAGTAACGGGTGCCTGCGTCATCGACAATGACACGCACCTGTACACCGCGCGTTTGGGCGTCTGAGAGGGCATCGACGAAGTCTGCACCGATGTGATGGGCCTCAAAAATGTAACTGGCTAGGGTGATGCTGATCTGGGCTGAACGAATGGCCTCCAGCATGGCGGGCATGGCTTCATCTCCATTGATGAGGGGTTCGATCTGATTGCCTGAGGTGAAGGTGAAGCGGGAGATTCGATCTAGGGTCGTGGCAAGGGTGCGGTCACGCTCAAGGAGGATTGGGTCCGTGTGCTCGAAGTTGGGGCAAACGGGAGGTGGATCACGATAAGCGGGGCCGATGCTGCCCCGGTATTGGCGACCCCGACGGCGGACAAAATTGATGCCGAGAAGTCCATAGAGGCAGGCTCCGATCAGCGGTGAGAGCAGAATGAGAGCGACCCAGAAGGCGGCGGAGCGGTGATCGCGATGATGGATGAGTAGATGCAGGATGGCCGTGAGGCTGAGTCCGAAGGTCAGCGTGGCGAGGGCGATCGTTCCCCAATTCCATTCCATGAGCACATAGAACAACATGGACTGATGATACCGACAAATGGGAGGCTGCGTAGCAACAAAAAAGCGCCGCCAAGATTTCTCTTGGCGGCGCAGAGTTTAAACGGAGCTAGTCAGCAAAATTACTGCTGAGGAGCGCCAGGAAGGGCAGGCAGGCCACCGCCGGGGGCAGCAGGAGCGCCGCCTGGGAGTTGAGGAAGCGCGCCTGGAGCGCCACCAGGGAGCTGGGGAAGATCTCCGCCAGGAGCAGCGCCATAACCAGGAGCCTGAGGCAGGCCGCCAGGAAGGGCGTTTGGATCTGTGTAGCTGGCGGTGCCGGAAACCACAATGTTCAGGATCTGCTGAGGCTGATTTGGGCTAGCCATGGTGAACATGTCAAAGCCGCTGCCGAGCAGGCGAGGACCAACGGAGGCACCTGTTTGAGACATGAGTTTGACGGTTTCAACGCTGGCGTCGTTTTTACCAACGATGATTTTGCCACCAGGCCATGCTCTTCCAGGAACTGGTTTGCCTGCGGCGTCGCAATTCCACTGTGGAGGCCAGCCTGCGGCGGCTGGGTTTTCAAACACGATCGGCATGATGCTGGAGGTGGTGTTTGACTGACCAGCGGTCATGGCCCAATGGTTTTCACCTGCTGTCAGAGCCTGGTCATAAGTCGGTGCGATACCGATGTTTTTATCAGGCATGAAGCGGCTACCTGGGCAACCGAAGATGGTTTCGTCCTGAACGGAACCTTCCTGCACGAGGGCTCTGAAGGCGTCGTTAGACGTCAACGGAATGCTGCCTGTGATGGGGTTGGTGATGGAGTCAGGATAGAGACCATTGTTTTCAGATGCGTAGTTCAGAAGCAAACTGATGATTTGGCGGCAGTTGCTGGCACCTTTCATCTGGTTGGCTTTGACGGTAATGAGGTTGTATGTGGGAACAGCCAAGCTCGCGATGATCGCGATGATGGTGATCACCACCAGGAGTTCAATGAGGGTAAAACCTCGTTGGAGTGCTCTTTTCATGGTATTAGTGCGTTTATGGTTTGGTTTATGATGTATGTGCCAGTGGCTGAAAAACCTGCTGACGTACTGAGTATGACAAACCGGGGGCCAAAAAGGCGAGAAAATTCTTTGGGGGACTTGTTGCGGCCTCAAAAAATTATTCATCGTCAGTGGTGATGGCGTCTGCGGCCTCAATCACCGCTCCGGGGCGGAGTCGGTAGCCACCGGAGCGTTCGTCATAGAGGAGATCAAGCAATCCACGTTTTCCTGCGGCCTCCAGCAGGGCGTTGAAGGAGCGGAAGCCGTGGAATCTTTCGCTGAATTGTGGGGAGCGGCGTTTCAGGGTTTCTTTGACCTTCCAGCCCCAGACGCCCTGGTCCCCGCCTTGTTCGCCGATGAGGGCATCTACAGTTTCCATGAGCATTTCGATGGCTTTTTCGGGATCACCTGCTGGTTTAGAATCTATTGGGGGGGCTTTCGAGGTTTCAGCGGGTGCTACCTGGGCGGATTTGGTTTTTGGGGAAGTTTTGGTGTCGGTCTTGGCCTCGGTGGTGGGTGGGGCTTTTGGCAGGCGGGTGGAGCGGCGTTTTTGCTGCTCGCGCACGAGGTCGTCGTAGAAAATGAATTCGTCGCAGTTGCCGATGAAGAGGTCACTGGTGGAGTTTTTTACGCCAACGCCGATGACGGTTTTGTTATTTTCGCGAAGTTTGCTGACCAGGGGAGAGAAGTCGGAATCACCACTGACGACGATGAAGGTGTCCACATGGGCTTTGGTGTAGCAGAGGTCCAGAGCATCCACGACCATGCGGATATCCGCACTGTTTTTCCCTGACTGGCGGAGGTGGGGGATTTCGATGAGTTCGAAGGCGGCTTCATGCATGGCCTTCTTGAAATCGCGATAGCGTTCCCAGTCGCAGTAGGCTTTTTTGACGACGATGCTGCCTTTGACGAGCAGGCGTTCGAGGACCTTGCCCATGTCAAATTTGTCATACTTTGCGTCCCTGACTCCGATGGCCAAGTTTTCAAAGTCACAAAAGACAGCCATGGTGTGGGTGCGATCAGGGTTGCGCATCTTCCAGCGTCAGGTGGGGCTGATTAAAGTCAAGCTGTGTCATTGAGACCTGGACTTGCCAGAAGGCGTATCCCAGTCGAAGAACTGACTCCTTATTTTCGCCACCATGTCCATCTGGAACTACGCCAACCCGCAGCTCAAAGACCTCGTCGCTTACGAACCTGGAAAACCTATCGAAGAGGTGGCCCGTGAGCTAGGGCTGCAGCCTGAAGACATCATCAAAATGGCTTCCAATGAGAACCCCTTGGGGCCTTCCCCGAAGGCGATTCAAGCCATGCAGGATGCGGTGAAGGATGTAAACATCTACCCAGATGGAGCGTCGTGGAAGCTGCGCCATGCGCTGGCAGAGAAGTTTGATCTGGAGATGGGAAACATCATCATCGGCTGTGGCAGCAATGAGATCATTGAGTTCATTGGTCATGCATTCTTAAAGCCTGGGGATAACATCATCACGGCCAAGCATGCCTTCCTGGTCTATAAGCTGATGGCCAAGGTCTTTGGCGCGGAGACGATCGAGGTGGATGATCCTGGGTATGTACATGATCTGGATGCGATGGCGGCGGCGGTGACGCCACAGACGAAGGAGATCTTCATTGCGAATCCGAACAATCCTACGGGGACGCTGGTGACGCAGGAGGCGATTGACCGCTTCATGGATCAGGTGCCGCCGCATGTGGTGGTGGTCTTTGACGAGGCCTATTATGAGTTCCTGGACAATCCGCCTGACACGCTCAAATATGTGCGGGAGGGGCGCAATGTGGTGGTCCTACGCACCTTCTCCAAGATTCAGGGACTGGCAGGTACCCGTGTGGGCTATGGCATTGCTAACAAGGAATTGATTGATGTGCTCCAGCGTACACGTCAGCCATTTAACATCAATTCCATCGCCCAGGCTGGGGCGCTTGCAGGGTTGCTGGATCAGGAGCACCAGGACAGAACCAAGGCGATCACGGATGAGGGGCGCAGCTATTTGCAGGCGCAGTTTGCCGAGATGGGCCTGGAGTTCATTCCTAGCTACGCCAATTTTGTGCTGGTGAAGGTGGGAGATGGGAATGCGGTCTTCAAAGCCATGATGGATCAAGGGGTCATCCTGCGTGCGATGGCTTCTTACAAGCTGCCAGAGTGGGTGCGTGTTTCCATTGGTACGATGCCGCAGAATATCCGCTGCATTGAGGTGCTGAAGGGTGTGCTAGGGAAATGATGTATGAGGCTGAGAAATGTAATGATTTCTCAGCCTATTTTCGAGCTTTGGTAGAGGTTGAGTTCCCTGTTTTCTCATTCTCTAGACAGGGATTGCTGCTAGCAAAGCATTTCCTGATTGCGGCTCTGGCATACGTGCTTCAATCTGCGCGCCCATGAGCCAGCCCGCATCACTTCCCGACTCAAATGCCCCGTGGTACAAACAACTCACAGGATACCATTGGTTCGTTTTCATTGTTGCCTCCGCAGCTTGGTTTTTTGACTGCCTTGACCAGCGTCTTTTTTCATTGGCACGTATTCCTGCTCTGAGTGACCTCATGCACTTAGCGCCATCCAGCGTAGAGGTGCAGGCTTTTGGCAAAACGGTGACGGCATGGTTCCTCATTGGTTGGGGGATTGGGGGCATGATTTTTGGTGCCTTAGGAGACCGCTACGGACGCGCCCGGATGCTGACGATCACCATTTTGACCTATTCTGTCTTTACTGGGTTAAGTTATTTCAGTCATAGTGCGTTTGATTTCACCCTTTTCCGTTTTCTTACCGGTTTAGGGGTTGGTGGTGTGTTTGGCTTGGCGGTGGCTTTAATCGCTGAGACGGTGCCAAGTGGTGCTCGTGCTCAATGCCTTGGGTTGCTTCAGATTCTTTCAACAATTGGGAACCTGACGGCGGGTTTTGCAAAGTATGGGATTGATGCTATGGAAGCCAACCAGACGATTGCGGCAGGGAGTGGCTGGCGCTGGATGTTTTTGATCGGTGCGGTGCCTGCGTTGATGGTCATTTTTACTGGTAAATATCTGCGTGAGCCGGAATCTTGGTTGAAGCTGCGTGCTGAAGGGCGCCTGCCGAAGGGAAGTATCTTTTCTCCGTATGCGGGTTTGCTCTCAGATGCTCGCTGGCGCAAGAATTTGATTATTGGGGCCTTGATGGCACTGACTGGGGTGATGGGGCTGTGGGCCATTGGCGAATACGCGGTGGATCTTCAGAGCACAGTCTTCCGCACCTACTATGAGGGCAAAGTGGCGGCTGATCAGGTGAACCTGATGGTTCAGAATGCAAAAACGACGTCGTATCTACTCAACATGGTCGGTGCGGCAGTGGGTATGTGGCTGTTCACTTGGATGGCGAATGCTCTTGGACGCCGCCCGGCATTCTTCATCGGCTTTGGTTCCGCCATGGTCATAACTCTTTTGGTGTATTGGAAGATGGAGACGCCGATGGACGCCTATTGGATGATGCCGCTGATGGGTGCAGCTCAATTGGCTCCGTTTGCTGGATATGCCATTTACCTTCCAGAGCTCTTCCCGAGTCGTTTGCGGAGCACAGGGACTTCCTTCTGCTACAATCTTGGCCGCTTTGCAGCAGCTGGTGGTAGCTTCTTTTCCTACCTGCTCACACAGAATGTTTTTGGTCATCACGCCTCACCGCTGCCATATCGTTATTCAGCCATGGTGATGTGCTCGATTTTCCTGATTGGTATCATCACGACGTGCTTTGCGCCTGAAACTAAGGGCAAAGGACTCCCGGAGGATTGAGTCATGACTCCCGCTGAACTTGCTTCTGCTACGACCCTGCCCTCTGGATTAACACGGGAGGCGCAGGCTCTGTGGCATACGAAACATGGGAACTGGGATGAAGCTCATAACATTGCCCAGGATATCCATACGCCATTAGGGTCATGGATCCATGCACTCCTGCATGTCATTGAAGGGGATCAGTGGAACGGGGATTACTGGTTTGCCAAGGCCAAGAAGCCTTCTCGTGGTCCGAAAGATGTGGATGCTCTCTGGGAAGAGATTGCGTCTGTGGTGCTATAAACCCGAACTCTGCGATTGATTACGGCCACTGGCTGCAAATCTTGGTCTCAGGGGGCTAGGGAGGTGTTAAAAATACACGTAGGTAGCACCACCGCATGCTTAAGAGATTCTGAGTTGGCTTTAAAACAGCAGAGTGTATTTCATTTGCTGCCCTAATTTCATGCGTTTTGCAAATTGATGAATATGCAAATGTCAATGCAAGAACTGTTACCCGCTGAGTCTGATGAAAAAGTAGTGAGCGACGTTAACCGAGCGGGAGTATTACATGTCTTGGGCTTATCTGAGATATTTTAGCGGAATAATACAGTGAGTTTCTTCTAAACGAATGACATAAATAGAATAGTACATTAGATAAATTATTCGAGTATTTAGCATTCAATTGCATTAAATGATGCATATCCATTGCGCTAATGTGGGGATATTCTGTGTACATATTATTATGTTTATCAGGTAATTTACTCGAGTAAACGGTGCGATAAAATTTGGTCACGATTTAAATCGTAAACTAAATACATTATAAAATATGTATTTTACGTGTACATAAAGACAACAAACATCTTACATTTTACAGATAAGTACATATAAAACCTAGTGGTAGAATTTGGGTGCGTTAATAAAACAAACGCAAAAACCAACACATACCATGAAAAGTACCAAGCAACTTCAGGTGATACGTGGCTGTAAATACCCGTTATACCTAGCGGCAGCATTAATGCTGGCCGTCTCCACATGGGCTCAAGCGCAGAGTTTGATCTCCTCTTCGGATTTTTTTGATCCTGATTTTCAGGCTCGGCGACCTGGATCCGCTTCTTTGCTTAGTCTAACTGTAAATACTAGTCTATATACACCGAGCAGCCAGACAGATGGATCCGTTACCTGGACGCATTCTGCGGGGGGATTGGTTCAAGTGGGGACATCTGTTCCCGTTGTAGGAACGGTGGATGTTCAATTGGCTGCTTACACGCAAACTCTTGCGGATTCTTTGATCTTTGGCAGGGTTTTGGAAGTGCAAACGACTGGCACTCTGGGACTTCTTGGTGCGACAATCACCTCTCTAACGGACCAGGCGTTGGGTGCTAGTGCTATCAATTCTTGGGATTCCACGGCGGTGGTGGCAAATCTTAATCTTAGTCAGGGAGTGCTTTATTCAGTGAGTTTTGATGTGGCTACGGGTGCCGGAATCAATTTAGGAGCCTTGAGTTCGGCGAATTTTACGCTGCTGAATGGGGGAACACCGATTCAAGACATCAATACGACGGAAACACTGAATGTACTGGATTTGCTGACACTCGGAGGCGGTACCACAAATGTGGATTTCCAATTCTATGCTCCTGAAGGCTTAACGGATTTAAGCTTTAATTTTGCCGCAGATACGATTGCTGATGTCAATCTATTAGGGGATGTCTCTGGAAACCAGACGGTGTTGGAGTTGACTAATTTTTCAGTTACTCCAGTTCCTGAGCCGGGAAGTCTGGCGCTGTCCTCATTGGGAGTCATGTTCATCCTGCGCCGCCGTCGGCCCTGTGGGGTCTAGAAATAACTGAATATCTACATACCGTGCTTGGTGGATGTTTGGGAGGGGGTTTCCTTTTGGCGATTAGAGCCAGGGAAACCTTCTTTTATTTTTTGGAGGGCACGAAGGCGTTTTTAGATAGAGCGTGCTGATGTGCCTAGAACAGCTTTGGCTGTTTATTGTGGCCAATTCAGTGGTGCCGGAGACAGGACTCGAACCTGCACTAGTTACCCAACCAGATCCTAAGTCTGGCGCGTCTACCAATTCCGCCACTCCGGCAAAAGAGTTGCTGGCTGCTATCTTCCCTCTGAGTTGCTTTCCTGCAAATGATTTGTGGGGATTAGACGAAGTGCCAGCCAACCGGTGAAGAGAACGATGATGAGTGGCATGAGGCCGATTTTGAGATTGCTGCCGATCCAGGGTAGCCAGCCGGGTAGGTATTTGGTGAGGGAACTGAAGTATTTGAGGCCGAAGACCCAGCCGCCATGGAGGCCGATTCCAGCCCAAAGCGCGCCTGTTTTCATTCGCACCTGGGCTAGGACCCAGCCGACGGCGAAGAGGGTGGCAAACTCGGCGAGGAGGAAGTCCACATCGCCAAATCCAGCGGCGATTTGACGCAGCACTAGGAAGCCGCTGGTCCAGGTGACTTCAGAATCGGCGATCTGCCAGCCTTCTGGGGGTTTCATGAAATGGACGATGGCAAAGATGAAGGTGCCTGCGAGCAAGGCCCCGCGCACCGACATGGTGCGGAGCAGGAGGCCGAGGAGGAGGCCACGAAAAAAGAATTCTTCCACGGCCCCTGCTCCAAGAGCGGCGGTGATGGGCTCGCTAAGTTTCAGCCAGTTTGGGTCTGTGCGCAGTTGATAGGCCCCCATTTGGAGAAAGATGAATCCCAAGGTGAGGAGTAACCCTGCGGCGAGGATGAAGCCTAGCGCCCATTGTTTGAGCCCCAGCAGAATGGGTTTCCATGTGGGGAGTAGGCTGCGATCCAGTTTGACCCAGCGTAGGAAGGGCCAAATGAAGGCGATGGCGCATAACAAGACAGCACGGTTGAAGTAGCGGGTGAAATGGGCGCGTTCGATTTCTTTGAGCAGCCAGGCACCCAAGCCGTGGCTCCCCGTGGGTGAATGGGTGAGCCATTCCTGGGCTGCCTGCCCTAGGTGAAAGAGGGGGGTGGCTAGCAGTGCACCGCCGAGCATGACGGCGCTGAGGTAAAGCAGAAGTTTGGGGAGGGCTGAGGGGTGGTGTGAGTTGGCCGCTTGCATGCAGGCGATACTAGCGCATCCTGCGGGCTCTCAATGACCAAAAACCAAATTCACGAATGGCATGAACGCCTGGAAGACGGGCGGAAGCAGTACATCCGTGCCCACTGGAACTCCCGCGAGTGGCTGTTTCGCCTAGCCCACCCAGACGGTGAGACGTGGATGCCGATGCAGCCGACGGCTGAGTACTGGCTGAAACTCTATGATTTGTTGTTCCGCAAATATCAGCGGAAAAAGCTGCCTTTGAAGCATCTGCAAACCGTGGCTGCGGTTCTGGAAAAGATGGGTTTGAAGCCAGATGGAGATCCGATTGAGGAGTAAAGGCGGGCGCTTCTAGCGCTCTGGCCGATGTTTTTCCACCATAACCCCGCCGCCATGAAGGGCACCGAACCGTGTGCCAACCTGCACGTCAGGAAAAAAGGATTGCCAGGCGGAGAGCATCTCCCGGCGGCGATTGGCGATGCCGATGCCGCCTAGGAGGATGGCGGCAAGGCCGAAGGTGAGTCCCAGGAGTTTGGCTAAATGTCTGGCTTCTGGCGAAAGGCTGATTTCAGATTGATGATGCTGTTTTTCTAGGCTGCGCAGTTCCTGAATCATCGCCCGTAAAGTCGTGGCTACACGGTTTTCCAGAGAGAGGTTTTTATCAGACATGGATAGGGCACTCTTTTGCAAGAGGCTCAGAATCTGAGCGGAGGGATAGCGCTCCCAAAGACCAGGAGAAAGGGAAATAGAATAGACGTCTGAGGCGCGATCATAAGCCAGGATGACAGCTTCTCGTTGGGGGCTCCAGAGCTGGCGGAGATCGCGTGCTTGTTCGCGGATGGTCTTTCCAGAATTCAGAAAGGTGCTGGCGGTGAACCAGAGATCTAGGTTGAGGTCTTGGCGGCAGGCGGAAATTTCTTCTGCGAGCTTCGTACGGGTTTCTTCTGAAAGGGCGCGCGTGTCATCCCGCAACCCTTGAGCAGGTGCTGGTGGCAGATCCTGTGCCCATGCGCTGAGGAGGCTGCTGAAGCAGATCCCAAAGAGCAAAAACCTGGAGGGCCAATACATGTCCTGTACGATCAATGATCAGATGGACTCTGCAACCACCAGTCTAAGCGGCTCGGTCATAGTGAGCGACTCTTTGATAGGTGACGATGGCGAAGCTGTAAGCGTGTGTGTCATCGCGATCATAAGCCGTTCTTTCCACCGGTTCCCATTCTTTTTGACTGAAGGAAGGGAAGGGAACTCCTCCGCCTAACAAATGATTGACATGGGTGATCACCAGTTGATCCGCCTCGGGGAGAGCGGCAGAAAAAGCCCCGCTGCCACCACAGACGACCAGCTCTTTCTGATTGGCTTTTTGCGTTAAATTGAGAGCTTCCTGAACCGTCGCCACGCGTTCTCCGTTGAAGGGCAGGAATTTGGCGTCTCGACTTAAAACCAAGGGATGGTGATTAGAAAACCAACCGAGCATTTCTTCATAGGTTTGGTGGCCTAACAATAACCATTTCCCGCTGGTGTAAGCGCGGAAATGCTCACGATCTTTGGGCAGATCCCAGGGGACACCTTTGCCTGCCGATATAAACCCATCTGCCGAAACAGCAGCGATAAGCGTGAGGCGAGGCGTCATGCCTGTCATCATGCACTAGACCAGGGAATACTCAAGAGCTGCCGAAGGGCTGGCCGACATTCATTCCATAGTTCTGCCGCTTCCGGTAAAAGGCGCTGGATCTCCAAAATCCGCGCTGCATCAGCAGGTAGGAGCTAACAAGGAGGGTGAGGCCAATCGGGAGTAGATAGACGTGTAGGTCTGTTTTTTCCAAAAGTTGCAAGGGCATGATCATGGCAGGAAGCGCAAAAACCGCAAAACGCCAGTTGGACGTGACATGGCACATGTAGGTTAATACCGCAGATCCTAGTCCTGCGGAAAAGAGACCTATGGCCAAGCCATCCTGCCAGGGTGAATAGCCAAGGGTGTCAAGATTACCCGTCATGACAAGAAGCAGGCTGGTTAGCATGCCTGTCAAAGTGGGGACACTCAAAAGAGTCAGACTCAGTTGGCGGGTGGAGAGGGGCATGGTGCGCAGCATTCGTAGGCTGAACATATCTGGCAAAATGGCTGAGAAGATGATGGCATAAATGAAAACTTGCATGGCGGCCTGCTGCGGGAAATGGGCGGCGGCCGTGCCTGACATCAGATGATAAGTCACCGCCATGGCCGTGCTGACAAGCAGTAGAAAACCGAAGATGCGTGCGAACAAGGTGATGATAAGAAGCCGTAACCCCGTGCTGCCTGTGAGCTGATGGGGGGGCAAGGTTAGGGTGTGGTCTATATCGGAGGTTTGCAGTCTGGGGCGCAGTCTTCTCTGTGCCATGAGCGGGGCCGCGAAGTAGGAAATGACAATGAAGACAGGCACCAGTATGGCAAGCCACTCCTGCCAAGGCTTCATCTTGGCGATGGAGTTTGGCATTTGCATCATGATCATCATAGATCCGGGTATGGTTAGTCCCCAGAGACTGCCAATGATGGAGGCAAAGAACCATTCACCACGATTCTGAGGAGGGCGGGTGGGGAGGAAAATGCAGAGCAGAAACATCAGCGCGCTAACGCCGAGCCCTATCCACAAAGCGAAGCCTGCGGCGAACCAAGGATCGGCCATTTTATCCACATGAGCTGACTGCTGAAGCCACACACCGATGAGTGTGATGGGTAAATAAATCAGGGTGATCAAGCATACCCCGATGAACCACCAAGTCCTTTCTTGATCACGCATGGATACAGGAAGAGGGCGTATGATATGAAGCACCCCGCGCCGTGAATCCGTCATTAAGAGTATGATAGCGATAGGAGCAAAACTCATCGGATGAACCAATGAGATGAAGAACGAAAGAACGGCCAAACTGGCTAGAAGCCAGAGCCACCGCCGGAGGAAATCTAGCACGATAAGTTTCATGACTGGGTCAGGGTGATGAAGAGTTCTTCCAG
>JAOZVT010000465.1 GCA_025869455.1 Prosthecobacter sp. | reverse complement strand
CATGAATGAAATAAATTTCAGTCTCATATAAAAAAGCATTCATCATTTCACGCCTAAGCACGACACAATTCATAGCCTTCAAAAAAGAGGTTACTGACAAGCCGGTCACACCGCCACCTTCACCACCACCTTGAAGACCTCACTTGGACCGGCCCATTCCACACAGGGCGCATGGGCATCTTCGGGATAGAGAATCACAAAGTGTCCTGCTGACACGCGGATCGGTGTCATGTCTGGCACCAGCTTCCACAGCCCTGCATCCTTCTCCTCCGTGTAGGCCCGCGTCTCCTCCTTCATCGTCACCAGCGGAGCCCACAGGATCGTCTCCCGGCCAGAGTAGATAAATTGCACATCAATGTAGCGGCGATGCGCCTCAAACAACGCCTTCTCCTCCGGCTTCGTGGTGTAAGTCTGCACAATGGCAAACGCCTCATCTCCCACGATGTCATGCCGCCCCAGAGCCATCTTTTCATCCACCGTTTTCAGAAAGGCAAACGCCTGCGCAAAATACGGAGAGAGAACTTCATAACGGGCTGACTGGTCGAGAGTGTCTTGGATCATAAGAGGCGGAAAAACCGCCATAAAACAGACCCCGGCCCGCTTCAACCCAGATTCCACGATCATTCGCAGAGTTTGCATTCTATCAACTTTAGCCAAACAACGCCATCACTCACGGTGCCCCCCGTAAGGCATCGAGCCACCTCCTGAAATCCGTTTCGGTGTCCTCCTTCAATGAGGCATCACGCCGCATCTAACCCTACCCACCAGACTTCCCTGGATCACAGCATCATCCGCAGTCAGCACATCAGCTTGCAGCATCTCCGCACCAATCATCGAAAAACTGAATATAACTAAGCGGGAGTCGGCAGAAAAGCCAGAGACTCAGGCGGTTCGGAGACTGCGGGACTGTATTTAAAAGACTGGACCGACAGGCATCGAGCCGAATGAGGCCAGGATTTGCAGCCACTATCTCGCCATCCATCGCGAAGTTCGGGTTCAAAGACAGATACGCGGCCTACACAAAAAAATTCAGAGTGGTTCTGCCTGCCGAAACCTCCACCATCTTCCTTCTTTCAGAATGACAGTTGCAACGCAACAGACCTACATTACAAGCCAGCCTAACAAACAATAAAACCAAACACCGGAATTACTGATTACTGGCAGTCCCTCACTCCTCCGCTTTATTCTTACCCTTTTTTCCCTTCTTACCTGCCAGTTCTGTGGCGCGAGCGGGGTCGTAGTTAGGATTCAGCACGGGCATTTGCGCATGCACTTTCAGGCACCACTCCGCCAGCGCGGCACGCAGTTCTTTGGCCTTCGCAGGCTGCACAGCAGCTAGATCGGTGGATTCTGAGAGATCCGCGCTCAGATCATAAAGCTCCACGGAATCGGTTTCATAAAACTCAATGAGCTTCCAATTCCCCTGACGAATCGCGCTGGCAGGCGTGCTGTGGTGATAATGAGGCAGATGCCAATACAGATTCTCGCGGGCTAGCTTGGCCGCTGGATCACGCAGCACCGCTGCCAGGCTGACACCGTCTTGTGGTTGCGCAGCCACGTGCGTCACTGCCCCCAGTTCGGTGAGCGTCGGGTGAATGTCCACGGTGCTCGCAGGCGTATGACATTCGCTACCCGCAGGCACGCGCCCCGGCCAGCGAGCGATGGCGGGCACACGCACGCCGCCTTCATACAGCATGCCTTTTTCACTACGCAGCGGCTTGTTGGAGGTCACCACGGTGCCGCTTTGTTCATGCTCAATGCCGCCATTGTCGGAAACAAAAAGTATCAGTGTTTTTTCACTCAAACCGGCACGATCCACGGCCTCGACAATGCGGCCCACGCTTTGATCCAGCTCCTCCATGAGCCCCGCGTATTCGGGCCGACTGGGATAGCCCGCCATCGGCTTTTTGGCCTGATACTTCTTCAGCAAATCGGGGGTGGTGGAAAGTGGGATGTGGACGGCATAATGAGAAACTTGAAGCACAAAAGGATGCGTCTTGTGAGCCTCAATAAAGGTCACTGCTTTCTCGGTCAAAAACTCCGCCGTGCGGCGTACTTCAGGGCTGCCCGTCACGGCAGGTGGTTGCGTGTGGCCTTGGCATTCGATGGCTGTATCCCAGCCCTGATCCTGCGGGCTGTAACCTTTGCCACCCAGATGCCATTTGCCAAAATAGCCCGTGGCATAACCTACGGAGCGCAGACGTTCCGCAAAGGTTTCCACCTCCAGCGGCATTTGTGAAGCCACCACTGGATCGGTCAGTTTAGCATACGGACGGCGGTGCCCTGGAATGTGCTGCGTGATGCCAAAGCGGGCCTGATCTTCACCCGACTGCAAATTCGCCCGTGTTGGGGAACAGACTGGCCCTGCGTAGAACTGGGTAAAGCGCATGCCGTCATGGGCTAGGCGATCAATGTTAGGCGTCTCATTGTACGTGTTCCCATAACAACCCAAGTCTGACCACCCCAGATCATCCGCCAGGATGATGATGAGATTAGGCGGTTCAGGAGCCGCCCGCAAACCAGAAACAAGAAGACCAGAGCAAAACAGGGCGCAGAGAAATTGTTTCATGGAGAAGATGGGACTGACATGGTTGATGCCAGCTCCATCTCGAACGTGGGATCTGTGCGGACATTTCGTGAAACGTCACAGAGATACCAGTATGAGTCAGGGATGCAGATGTTTCACCAGGAACTCCATGCGCAGGCGATTCCCATAGGCTGTCTCCGCTGCACTGTGCCCCGTGCCCATCATCGACATAAACTCAAAGGGCTTCCCCGCCCGCTGCAAGGCATTCACCACCTGGAAAGTCGTGGCGGGGTCCACATTGGTATCCAGTTCCCCCACGATCAAAAGCAGATCTCCCTGGAGCTTCGCCGCATCCTCCACATTGGAACTGCGGGCATAACTCTCATCCACCGGCCAGCCCATCCATTGTTCATTCCACCAGACTTTATCCATGCGATTGTCATGACAGCCGCAGTCAGCCACCGCCACCTGGTAGAAATCTGAATGGTCCAGCAAAGCACGCATGGCACTTTGTCCCCCGGCACTGCCTCCGTATATGCCCACGCGTGTGAGATCCATCCATGGCCGCGTTTGAGCCGCCGCTTTGATCCAGGCGATGCGATCTGGGAACCCGGCATCTTTGAGGTTCTTCCAGCAAACATCATGAAACAATTTCCCGCGATGATTGGTGCCCATGCCGTCTGATTGCACCACGATGAATCCCAGCTCGGCTGTTTGATGATGCTTTCTCAAGCCAAAGTCCTTGGGGGCAAAGGCACTGTGCGGTCCCGCATACACCTGCTCCACCACCGGGTACTTCTTCGTCGGATCAAAGAAGCTCGGTTTGATGATGACTCCGTGGATGTCCGTCTGACCATCGCGCCCCTTCGCGACAAAACGTTCCGGCATTTGCCAACCCGTGGCGAATAACGCGGAGGCATCCGCTGTTTCCAATACACACAACAAATGACCATCCGCGCTCCGGCGCAACTCCGTCACTGGCGGATGATCCGCACGCGACCAAGTAGCGATGAAGTATTGTTTGTTAGGTGACCATTCGATCTCGTGATCTCCATCAGACTCAGTGAGTTGCTGGAAGCCCGTGCCGTCTAGGTTCGCACGGCAGAGATGCTGATGGTAGGGGTCTTCCTGGGGATGCAGACCCGACGCCAGAAACCAGATCTGACGCTTCACCACATCCACATGATCCACCTTCCGCACCACCCAGCCCCCTTGAGTGACCTGACTTTTCACACGCCCTGTCCTGGGATCATAGAGCCACAGGTGGCACCAGCCATCACGCTCACTCATCCACAGCAGTTCCCCCGTTTTATCCAGCCACTGCCGCCAGGTCTTTTGGGTGTAATCAATGAAAGTCTTGCTGGTTTCTTCCACCACAATGCGTGGCTCCGCAGTCTGAGCATTCACCGCCAGGATGCGATAAAGCTGATGCCCACGTTGATTGTAGTCGAAGGTGAACTCCTGGCTGTCCGGTGCCCAGCGGATAGCCAGTTTATGACTTTGAATGAAGGGATTGGGAAACAGATCCGGCTTCACAACCTGCACCTTCGGACCTTCGGCGGTCAGTCGGATGATGACGGGAAACGGCTGCGGCAGTGAGTCACCCGGCTTCGGATAATCAATCACCCGTTGTTTGGGCTGCACCTGATCTTTGGGCGAGGACTCGATCAAAGTGATTTGCCGTTTGGGCACGTCCTTAGCCGCAGACACCACGAAACAAGACGAATCGGGTGCCCAAGAAATGCCCCCCTGAAAAGGCACTTGGCCATCCAAGTCGGTCTTCACCTGAAGAGTCTTGCCTGACTGGCGATCACTCAACATGAGCTTTCCTTGCTCCACCCAGGCTGACCACTTTTGATTAGGCGCCAGCACGCCTGGACTGCTGCCTGACTTCTTCTTCCGCAGGGCTGGAGAAGGCCCATCCATGTCCACCTGCAAATCTCCCTGTCTAGCCGTGACCACTGCCAAGGGCTGGTCTTGAGCATCTAAGATCAGCCACACATGCCCCGCAAAGGTGCTTTGGCGAAATTCACCCCCAGGTTTGACCAAACCATAGGCGCGATGTTTTCCATCAGTATCTATCCACACCATCTTCACCGGCTTTTGCAGACGATTAAAGAAGACGATGTTGCTAGCACTCCCTGACTTAGAAGCATGCACCTGCTCCTGACTCTGAGTGGTCTTCACATTCTCAAACTCAGGCAAGCCCAGTTCACTCAGTTTCGTGCTGGCTTGGCGCTCGCCCTTTTCAGCATTCACACGCACAAACTCATACTTTCCCGGCCCCGTCTGGATACGATACCAGAAATGATCCTCATCCAGCCAGACGGGATTCACCCCCGTACGAAACAGTTTGTTATCCCAAGTCTTGCTGATTTTCAGCACCTCCTCCACCGAAGCGGCATGGAGACAGAGGCTGAGTAGAGTGAGGGCAAAAAGGCAGAACTTCATGAAGACGCAGATAGAACGCGGCAAACGTTCGATCCTTGGCGTAAGAGCATTTAAATGGTGTGCCAAACCTGCCTTGTGGTCCAACGGACCATCGGACTTAGCCCAGGGTCATGTGAAAGAACCACCCGCACCCCCGATGCGGCCTGAAGGGCCGCCGGAGTGGTGGAGCTAGGACGAGATGTTTGGCCAGCATGAGATGCCGAGCGCACTCTCCGGCGCTCCTTCAGAGCGCCACTGGATGCGGAAATGGATACCCATAATGACCCAGGGCTAGGCGCCCTGGGCTAAGTCCAGCGGTCTTTCAAACCGCGAGGCAACCGGAGACTTGGGTTCATTTCCTTCGCTCATGACATCCAAACATCGAAAGGGGTCAGCCCAAGTACTCCAGAGCTTTAGCTCGCCCAAGTTGGCCCCCGAGATTCGACCAATGATTTCATCACCTCAATCGTATTCCTGCCCACCTCAGCGAAACACCACGTCCACCCCCATGGCACTCTTGGAGGCAAAGCCGGGAATCCAATGCGGGCGACGCGCGGCGATGAAGCGATAGATCAACGAAAGGGCACTGAGGATGATCAAACGATCCACCACACGATACCCACGCTGCCGACGCATGAGAAACTGGATGGCCCAGCCGAGGTGCCGTGGATTCAGCAGCAGTGGCTTGAAGTCGGTCTTGATCCGATACCGTGCGCGTAGGCCGCGTTTGTTATACTTGGCTTTGTACGCGGTCTTCGCGGCGACAATGCGCTCCTCGATATCCACCGCATTGTCAGCAAAGTAATATTCACGCGCCAGGGCCAGGAGACCAAAGGTATCCCGCATGTATTCGATATCCGCTACGGGCACACCCGCGCGCTCAGCCAGCGGGATCATGCGATCCAAATTATCCATGCAGCGTGTGGCACTGCGCAGCGCTCCATCCGCATCACGAACGAAATAACGCAGCAACTTACGAATGCTATGGCTAACAAAAATATTCCCCCAATAAACCGTGAGGATGGGGGGAATGCGGACGCGGCGGAAGAAGAGTTTATGCTGCGCAAACTCCTCCACATAAAGCAGCTCCTTCACACACTCATCCGAAAGGCGCAGAAGTTCCAGCAAAGCATCCGCATCGCCTAACCGACGCTCTTTGGCAAAGGCCCGCACCGCATCCTCCACCAAAATGCCTTCCTTAAAAACACGAATGGTCACATACGTATTCAGGTCATTCCACAGAGCCTCGGGATCAATGAACGCGAGACGGCGAAACGGCACCCAGCCTCCGGTTTGACACCAGACCATGCAGCCGATGACATTCTGCGCCTGCTTCAGCTCGCGAGCATAGCGTTCATACAGCCAACCGATGAAATTGGGATACTCGCCACAGCCTTCGTACTCGCGGCGTGTTTGCAGTTCCACGATCTTTGCCAAAGGCGTGCGGAAGAAATTCCGGTTCAGGGGAAGGTAGCGGAAAAAGTCCGTCTCCCCATATTTCATGGACACGACCAGGGCCTTGCTCGTGATGCCTTTGAAGGTGTCCGCAAAGGTTCCCCGATGCCACATGAGATCTCCAATGGGATAGGCCCCGACCGTCCAGGTACGGAAGATCAGCCGCCGCTGATGCTTTTCAAAAACAGGCAGCATTTGAGTCAGAAACTCGCGCGCATCTGCCGGAGTTTTGATCACCAACTGACTGCGAAAGTCATCATGCACATCTTTGCCATCTGACTCACCAATACGGACGATGATCCCGGCGACCTCTGGGAAATCCGTGAAGAATTGATCCAGCAATCCCCGCAGATAATCGTTCACGCTCATGCGTTCGATGCTCAAACGTTTGAGCAAACCTGGCGTCGCCGAAAACACATCCATGGTCACATGCACGGCCAAACCCGCATGCGTGAGCACCTGAAAGCAGTTCCGCATTTCCGTGCGGTAGCGGGCAATGCGACGGCGCACCTCGGGCTCGATCCAGGGATGATCCGCCAGATGGGTCACGTCATCAATGGACGCCGCATTGAACCCCCAGCTTACGGATTGACGACCGATGACATTGAGCTCACGACACACCGTTTCCCACCACCCGGACCCCTGCCGCCCCGCGTGGTCCCAGGGGATTTTGGACCAGTTGATGACGCGGCGGTCATAGCCCCGGAAGAAGGGGCCGATGGTATCAATGAGGAGGAGTTCAGTCACAGGCTTTGCTGGATGCAATCAGGTCCTCTTGGCAAAGGCAAGCCTGTGAATATTTAGACACGTAGTGTGAATCACAAAATGGGTTTCCGAAAAGAGTATCCGATTGAAAAGGCGGGCACGGCGGGACAACGAGCCAGGCTGGAGGGTCGGTTGCTATCTTGATGATAACAACCTCGCGAAAAACACAATCAGTCCTCCTGTCTTTTGGAAACCACGATAGGCCCATGCAACCCATCCCTGCCAAGAAAGCCACGAACACCACCAAGGTGCCTTGGGGTCCAACGGACCCCCGGAGTTAGCCCAGGGCGTCCAGCCCTGGGTCATGGGAAAATCCACACTCATCACTGATGCGGCCTGAAGGGCCGCCGGAGTGGTGGAGCGAGGACGAGATGAAAAGCGCACTCTCCCGCGCTCCTTCAGAGCGCCACTGAATTCGGAAATGGATACCAATAACGACCCAGGGCTAAACGCCCTGGGCTAAACGCCCTGGGCTAAGTCCCGCAGTCTTTCAGACCGCATTGAAAGCAGAGACTTGGACTCGCTTTACTCCCCTAAAACAGACTAGACGGATTTTAAAAACGACAGTCCGCTTTCCCAAGATTCTTTGAAGTACCCACGCCCTTACCGCGCCATTTCACGTTGGAAAGTGTGGAAGGTCTCCGTCAGTCTGACCAGACGCTCCGTGTGGGCGAGGAGCTGTTGCTCCTGCGCATTGGCCTCTAACTGCGCTGGTTGGAGCAAGGGGATGAAGCGGGCAAAGAGAGATTCCACATCACTCTGCACCTGCTTCAGCAGCATGTCCCGCAGCTTCATGGTGGAGGTTTCCAGGCGGTCGATCAGCTCACCTCGCGTATGATTCAGGGCTGATTGAGTGATCAGCATGGCAAAGCCCAGCAAGAGCATGCCCCCACCAGCGGAGATAGCCGCGCCGATGGGACCATCAAAATACCAGGCCGCCCCCACAGCCGCCAGGACGGGCAGCAGCAGCCACGGCACCCAGCGCGCCCGTTTGCGTGCCCGCTTTAGCCCAGGCTCGATGGCGTCATCCAGTTTCAAACCGAGCACAAAACGGCGGATGGTACTGTCAATGTGGGCCGCAAAAAGCCGCCGCAGTTCAGGGTCAGCCTCCGTGGGCAAAGGGCTGTCTTCAGGGAAAAGGGTGCCGCGCCCTTGGGAGTGGAGGAAGCGATCGTATTGCAGATAATCCTCCTCCAAAATGATGCCCACCTGACGCCAGCGATCCCCGCTGCGCTGCAGCAGATCCTGAAACAGACGGTGGTCCAGACTCTCCGATTTGATCTCTTCATCCTCAGGAGAAGGCTCCTTGGTAAAAGCGTGCTTCGTGGCCAGCGCATCCTCCGCCAGATCAGCCACCCGCAGGCAGGCCTCATGGTAATCACGCTCCGTAGCGTCCAGCGCCGGTAGGATTTTCTTGAGGGTACGATCCACCTGCATTTCCCGCTCCGTCAGGAACTCCTGAATCATGGCAGCAGATTGCTGAGCCTGCTGGGAGCGCTGTGCCACACTTTCACCCAGGTGATTGAGCAACTGACGCGCTAGGCGGACGGTACTGGATAGTTTGTTAAGCCGCGCCGCATTGTGGCCGACCAGGTTGGAGATGTAAGGCTCCAATTGATTGAAGCCACTCTCCGCCAGCATGCGCTCGCGATCTTCCCCAGCATTCCGCGCCATGTAGGCCATCCTGGCAGACACTGGGAAGAGTGGGAAATCCTGGCCATAACGCTGACGCGTGAGCTGGCCCATGTAGTCCGTGATCACCTGCACCTCCTCCGGTGTGCGCAGATCACACTGCTGGAGGACAAAGATGACGTTCCGCATCCAGTTCTTGTGCACTTTGTCCAGAAACTGCCAGGCAGATGCCCCCCAGGGATTCATGGCGCTGAAGACAAAGATCACCAGATCCGCGATGGGGACAAAACGCTCCGTGATTTCCTGGTGCTCATTCTCAATGGAATTCGTGCCGGGCGTATCCACAATGTGGAAGTCCTTCAGCAGATCATTGGGCACGTGGACCTCATCCAGCGTGGAGGTAATCGGCTGGATGCGAAACTCAGGGCCATGTTTAAAAAACAGGATCTTATCCGTGGTGGGCATGACCCCCGTACGGGAAAAATCCTGCCCAAACAGGGCATTGAGAAAGGTGGACTTCCCGACGTTTACCTCCCCGACCACGACAAAGACGAAAGGCTCTTTGAGGCTAGCAATGAGGTTCTCAATGATGGCGATGGATTCCGTATCCCCGCCCAGATCCCGGATCAACTCTGCAAGCGTATGCAACTCCTCGCTGAGGAGGCTGCGTAGCTGGAAGTACTCGTCACCTAACATGTTTGGGGGCTCGGGATATCGAAATGGAAAAGGCAGGCTAAACACCAGCGAGGGTGCTGCCAATCTCCATCTTGTACCCTCAAACCGTAAAAACCCAGAACTTACTGAGGTAAAGGTGTCGGATCTTTGTCATCCACTGGCACCGCTGGACGGATCACCACACCCACGGGCATGTTGGCCTTCTCCATATTCAGCAACTGGCTGACCGTGACGAACTGGTAGCCTTTGGCCAAAAGTTGATCAAACATGGCTGGCATGGCCGCGATGGTCGGCGGGTGAATGTCATGAGACAGCATGATGGCCCCTGGATGAGCGCCATTGACGAGACGGCTAGTCACCACAGAAACACCTGGGCGGCGCCAGTCCTGCGGATCCACGGACCACATGATGGTGGAGTAACCGAACTCAGAGAACATCAGTTGCTTCACACGCGTGTTGATCGCGCCATAAGGTGGGCGGATCAAGTGTGGACGATAGTTGGCAGCGGCCACCATCGCGTCCTCACTCTTCTGCAATTCCGTGCGGATTTGCTCGTCTGAGCGGCTGGTCAGGCTGGCGTGTGTGTAAGTGTGGTTACCGATTTCATGACCTTCCGCGATGATGCGGCGGATGATGTTCGGGTAAGCCTTGGCATTGCTGCCGACGACGAAGAAGGTACATTTGATGTTACGCTCCTTCAGGATGTCCAAAAGCTTCGGAGTCAGAGTCGGGTGCGGGCCGTCATCGAAGGTCATCGCCACGACTTTCTCCGTGATGTTCACCTGGGAATAGCTCAGCTTAGCCCCTGCTGGCGGGACATTGGGCATGGTGGAAGGGTTATTTTTCCGCTTGGCCAGCGGGTTGTCCTGGAAGGTCGGGTCCTCATCAACAGCAGTAGCCTTCCTCACTTCGGTGAGGTCTGCGGGCTTCTTGTCCGTTGAACTGCAGCTTGCACTGCCCATGAGGATGCCTAGCCAAATACTGAGATACATGCGTTGGGAAATCACGGCGGCGAGATTAGTTCACGCTGGAATTTAGGAAAGCGTGAAGTTTGTGGAAATGAAGATAAGCTCCAATAACCGCTTTTTATCATGGAAATACAGGCATGCAAAAAGCGGCTTTTTAGCTTTTAAAGCCATCATTAGCCCCAAATCCATTCCGCTAGAGTTGGATCATACTTTGCTCATCTGAACGATTATCGCGTAGAAGTGAACAAACCTGGACGTTACCTTTTCATACCCCTGTTATGTCCACCACCCTGGAATCCCCCACCCCCCCCGCTGAAAAGAAGGTCAGTCAGACCGAAGTGGGCAATTATTTCGTCAGCAATTACCCGCCTTTTTCCTTCTGGAAACCGGATCAGGTGCAGGTGATCGAAAACGTGCTGGCACGTCCAGCCCCCACAGATGTGCCTCTAGGCGTCTATTTTCACATCCCTTTCTGCCGGAAGCGCTGCCACTTCTGCTATTTCAAGGTCTATACGGACAAAAACGCAGCCGAGATCAAGGCCTACATTGACGCTGGGATGCGTGAGATGGAGCGTTTTGCCCAGCAGCCTTACATCGCAGGGCGGAAAGCTCACTTTGTCTATTTCGGCGGTGGAACTCCTAGCTACCTGAGCGTGCCGCAACTGAAAGACCTGACGAACCGGATGAAGGATCTGGTGAGCTGGGATGGCGCTGCGGAAGTGGCTTTTGAAGCTGAACCAGGGACGCTGAGCGAGAAAAAACTGGAAGGCATCCGCGAAATCGGCGTGACCCGCCTCAGCCTGGGCGTGGAAAATTTTGACGATCACATCCTGGAAAGCAATGGCCGCGCTCACCGCAGTGGTGAGATCGGAAAAGCCTACAACTTTGCCCGCACCCTCGGTTTTGAACACATCAACATCGACCTCATTGCAGGCATGATGAATGAGACCTGGGAAAACTGGAAAGACACCGTGGCCAAAGGCGTCGCCAT
>JAOZVT010000464.1 GCA_025869455.1 Prosthecobacter sp. | reverse complement strand
CCGAAAACATTACAAAAGCCTGCGCCACACCCGCTCATTTGTTACCGGAACAGGAAGTCGCACGTCTTAATTTTATGATCTGCCAACAACAGACACAGGATGTACTGACCACTTGCAAGAAAGATTTGCTATCACAGCAGAGCACTCTTTTGGCAAGAAAGCTTCGACTCGATACAGAAAGCAACATGTTGCGTCATTACGAAGACAATCAAAAGGAAGCCAAACGCAAACAAGACCTGGTCCATGAGCAAAATGCGCTGGATGAATGGGTGGTCCAACAAGGAGAGCCGGCGTGAAAATTACCAGTGAAACCCAACTGATGAACGGCCCGACAACGTCGCAACAACAATCAGCAGACTTTGAACGCTGGCTGCGATCACCGACCCAACAAACGCAGGGTGATGAGTATTATCGTGCTCATCAAACCCAACTCCAGCATTCTGAACTCAGATTTAATTCTGTTATCAACGCCACTCAAACACCGCCTTGTGACAGGGAACAACCGATCATAAAAACACCAGCGCCCTCACTCCCCATTACAACTACCACTGCACCGATATCAGATAACCAGGACAACCCATGTCCGTTGTTACCATATACAGACATGCAAGCCCTGCCGTTGACAGAGACGGTCATCAGGACAGTGAAATCTGCGACCATACTCTATTCAGATCAGACTGAAAAAACCTTGCAGGAAGAGATCCAAAATCCCGTCAGGCCAACTACCACGACACAAGTCTTGCGACTTGCTGTTCCGGAAAAAAATCACCACCTCTATAAGCATCAAAACGAAGTTGAGTTGGCGCTGAATACAAAGGGGCTATCAACAGAGGAGTCAACGGAATTGCAGACCCTGATCAAACAATGGCTGACTCGTAAAGGCTACACACTCAAGCAACTGATTATCAATGGAGAAAAACAATGACAGATGCCGTTTCGGGCGTTAACCAGTCCGACTATATGAAGTTGTTCATGCAGGAACTGACCTACCAGGATCCCCTGAAACCGGTAGACAATCGGGAATTTATGGCGCAAATGGCGCAGTTTTCAGCTTTGGAGCAAGCACAGACAAGCAGCGAGCTTCTCGGAAAACTGGCAGGTATGACCAGTGGCACCCAAAGCCTGATGTTGATCGGAAAATCAGTGAAATTCGCCGGCAGCAATGATCTGTTAAAAG
>JAOZVT010000463.1:863-1178 GCA_025869455.1 Prosthecobacter sp. | reverse complement strand
ATCATCGGCTTTCGCGTTATGGAACGATGACGCTGGGCGAGATCAAAGAACTTCCTGTCGATGACTTTGCTGAGGAGACTGCGCATCTCTATCTGTGGTGTCCGAACGCTCTTTTGCCAGAAGGGCTAGCAGTGATGGAAGCCTGGGGCTTTCACTACAAGTCGAATCTGGTCTGGCACAAGGTTCGTAAGGACGGTGGCTCTGACGGACGCGGCGTCGGCTTCTATTTTCGCAACGTAACTGAACTGATTTTATTCGGCGTACGGGGTAAGAACGCGCGCACTCTTGCGCCGGGACGTCGTCAAGTAAACTTGC
>JAOZVT010000463.1:0-853 GCA_025869455.1 Prosthecobacter sp. | reverse complement strand
CCCGCAAACGCGAGCACTCTCGCAAGCCGGACGAACAATATGAAATTATCGAAGCATGCTCGCCTGGCCCATACGTCGAACTATTCGCGCGAGGCACGCGTCAAAATTGGGAGGTTTGGGGTAATCAGGCGGACGACGAATACAAGCCGACATGGAAAACCTATGCGCACCATTCTGGGGCGGCGCTGATCGCAGCAGAGTAATTCAAGATCCTCAATCGATGAGGATACGTCGATCAAGTGGTCAATCCGGTTTTTTGGATGAAGATTTGATAAAGTTCTTTCGCTCCAGAGGACCCAGGTAGGAATTTGGTTCGATCAAAATCCTTGTCGACCAAATCCACTCTTTCGAACAGTTGAAAAAACTGAGCCTTCGTTACCATTTCTCCAGGGTTTGCAAAGTTAAGATAAGCAGGACGAAAGAACCGCATCAACGCGTTGTATCCGTTCGTTTTATTTAGAATTATCCCTTCTCCTCCACTGTTCCATGCAGAAGGCCATCGCTCGCTAACCGCGGCAAAATAGTTCCAGATCAAATTTGCAATGTCGGTATCTCGCCCTTCAACGAAGAAGGGACGCAGAACCAGTCGTTGTGCGGTGTCGGCATCGACCCGTGGCCACTTACCGCCTTTCTTTCCGATTTCCCGGTCTTGTAGAAGTTGAATTCGATCTTTTGAAATGTATTGAAGGATTCCATTCACGACAGTTGCCTGTGAAAGCGTTTCCCCTACTCGGCCCTCTGTCGCGGTTCCTAGGCGTTTTATTTTTTCATGAAATGGGCTGTCTGCTGTCCGGTCAAGTGCGACGGTAATTTGATGGCACATTCGTTCCGGGCTTTGAGTCTTACTTAGCTC
>JAOZVT010000462.1 GCA_025869455.1 Prosthecobacter sp. | reverse complement strand
GTCCCCGTTTGATGCCTGCTTCGACCTCGGGTTTTGGCACGCCGCCGAGGAATTCAAAATCATCTTTGCCTTTGCTGCCAGGGATTCTGACAAAACCAGGATGATCCATGTGAGCTCCGAGCACCCAAGTCGGCTTGCTTTTGCTTTTGCCGTTTTTGTAAGTTGCTAAGAGGTTGCCATATTTGTCCCGTTTCGTTTTGACGTGAGGGCATCCTTCAAGCAGGGCCTCAATTTCCGCACGAACATGGTATTCGTGGAAAGGAGCGGTGGGCTGCTTTAGAATTCGCTTGAGAATGGTTGTGAGGTTGGGCACTGCCATGGCTTAACGTAACGACCTTTTCCCAACCCACAAACGCCAAGGTGAAGAAGCTCCGATATTTCTGCGAGACCGTTTTGGTCGCCTCAGCAGCCTGGATTTTACCCAGGCTGCCACGTTTTTTCATTCTGATGCTCTCTCGGGGCTTCGGTTCCTTGGCTTATTACCTGGATGCCCGAGGTCGCCAAACGGCCCTGGAAAATCTACGTGTCGCCTTTCCCACGGCCTACTCCCAGGCTGAACGCCGTCGTATTGCCCGGAAATCTTATCAGGTCTTTGCCCGAACCTTTTTGGATCTTTTCTGGTCATCTGCGCTGACGCAAGAGACTTGGCAGCGGCATGTCAGTATTCAAATGTGCGACGCCCAAGCTGAGGCTCAAGCGCGGGAAACGGGGGGCGTGTGGGTGACTCCGCACTTTGGAAATTTTGAATTTGTCAGCCTCATCTGGGGATTTCGCGGCATTCCCTTTACGGTGGTGGCGCAGGATTTTAAGAATCCAGGACTCACCGCCATCTTCAAAAAGCTGCGTCAGCACTCTGGCCACAACGTCATCTCTCAAGAGAATGCCATGCTGAAACTGATGAAAGCTCTGAAGCGTAAAGGCCACGCTGGCTTGCTGACAGATCTAAATATCCCCCCAGGGAAAGCTTCCACCATCATCCAGTGCTTTGGCCTGGAAACCTGCGTGCCGACTTTGCATGTGCAGTTGGCCTTGCGGCTGGGGCTATCCATTATGACAGGTGTGTGTAGCCCTTTGCCAGACGGGCGTTATCAGGTGTCCATTTTTGAAGCTATTCGCCCTCTTCCAGGT
The DNA here is from genome assembly GCA_025869455.1 of Prosthecobacter sp. Lineage (GTDB taxonomy): Bacteria > Verrucomicrobiota > Verrucomicrobiia > Verrucomicrobiales > Verrucomicrobiaceae > Prosthecobacter. The sequence goes on along the minus strand of JAOZVT010000462.1, from coordinate 50 downwards.
CAGCGCGTCGAGATTGACGACCGGCTCGTCGCTGCCGGCCAGCCAGTCGA
>JAOZVT010000461.1 GCA_025869455.1 Prosthecobacter sp. | reverse complement strand
GCCAAGGTGAAAGAAACTGGGCCAATTATGAGGTGCCAACAGATCATCGAGCTCGTCGTGCAACGGTGAAGAACACATCGAACACATCGAACTATTTTCACACGTACTAGAATGGGGAATACACTCCAGACAAAACTGAGGAACGGCATCGATGGGAGTATTGCTTCGATTGAAGTGCTCTAATAAACTCTCTTCTTGGGCAGGGAAAAGAAATCGAAGGGCTTGAGGGTAGCGATGTTCAACAGGTTCCTCTGGAGAGACATTCAGGAGGGGTCCGTAGATTGTGATACGCCTCGTATTCAGGTCGTTAAATGAAGGCGGTTGATCTGTCGTGTCAGGAGTCCCTATGGCAGCTCTAATCTCTGTCACAGAGAACGGTTCATCGATGAGGTGCTCAACAAATTCAAGGATATTATTAAAGATGCGGACTTTCAAAAACTGTTCGGTATGCAAGGGAAAAGTAAATTCGGCTTCTTTTGAGATGTTTTCATAGGTGAGGTGCACAGCCGTGTAGAGTTGAGTCGGATTCATCCACTTGAAATCGGTGTTCATATGGAAAGATACTCCCTTCCCTTCCTTCTTCGGCGACGCCCAAAGCTCTGAGGGATCACAAGGACTACTTCGTTGAGGGACAATTGAAAGTAAACGCTGAAACCCAGGCGACGTAAAGAGCTGTCGGATTCGAGGCCACGATATCTGCCCTTCGATGTCTTCGGTGGATAAAAATTCAATCGGAATTGAACGATAGTGCTTTTCGGTATATTTACAGACACTCTCATCGAGCAAGATATCTAAGAGTGACAGCTCCAACCACTTGGGGGGTAGTTCTTCCGATTCGGCGAGGTGTTCATAACTTCGATACCCAGCATGAATGAGCTTGGCGGCGACCAGAACAATATAGGGGGGTGTCTCGAGTGTCAATGATAGGTGTTCTTCAACTTTTTGTAATAAGGCGGTCTTCTCTTCCATGGTGATTCGATGATGAAACGGTAGACGGGAATGGACCGAGTTAGTGATCTGATCTTCCACAATAAAACGAGGACGACCAAGATTATGTTGGTATTTAAATTTTTGGTTCAATCCATCCAACGTTGGAGTTGAAATGAAAGAACCCCTCGGTCGATTGAACCTCTGACTCACAATGTGCTCGGTGGTGACTTGAGGAGGGAGATCGGCGGGG
>JAOZVT010000460.1 GCA_025869455.1 Prosthecobacter sp. | reverse complement strand
GTCGCTGCCAGTTTATACCCCCTCCTTCTTCACCGAAGCGAGGGGGTTTTTTTTGATCATTGCCCAACGCCAATGGCGGAGACCGGGCTGTTTTTATGAATTTCACAAGCTGGAATGCAGGGAAAATGAACTCAATGCCGTTAATCTGCTGATCCGTGCCTGAGCTTCGACGACGAAGGAGGCGAAGGAAGTCCAGATATTCTCAGATGCCATGTAGGTGCTGCATTCCATCCACCTAGCAGTGGTGGCTAAAGGGGGCTAGGTCTTGAAGGGCCTGATTCCCCGGTTGGCTTCGCTTTTACGCTGATCTGAAAGCGGCAGGCCTCGTCCCCGTGGATGAGCAGCGCAGGGGGCGGACTTCCACTCGCTGCGGAATACCTTCGCCACCATCCTCACTCTAAACGGCAAGCCTCAACGCGAAATCATGGAGTTGAAGAGACATAGCACATGAGATTGACCGCGAAGGTTTACACCGATGCGGGCTAGCTCCCCCTGGCTCTAACTTCCGGGGCTTTCCACTAGGCCTGCCTAGTTTGAAATCACCTTGTCAAAATACCGAACATCAATCTGTTCCAGGGTGTCAAAATGTGTCGAGAGATGCCCCGAAAGGGTGATGCAGGCAATTCGACTCAACACCTTGAAAACGAACCGTTTGTCTCAGAATGTCGCGACGTGGCGAAGGAGGCAAATGGTGCGCGGTGCAGGGTTCGAACCTGCGACCCTTGCCGTGTGAAGGCAATGCTCTACCACTGAGCTAACCGCGCATAGTGTGGGGTCGGAGAGTTAACCATCATGTGAAATCTTTGCCAGTTCTTTTTTTCAAGATTTGAAGGATTCCAAGGTTTGGCTGTCTGAATGCGTTTACTCTTCACTCATGTTTGATCTGCCCAACCTTTCGCGGACCCTATCGCTCGTCCTTTTGACTCCTACTCTCTGCTTGGTCCAGGCAGAGACGCCGCCAGATCATCCAAAACCTCAGGAGAAGGAGGCCAAAACGGATAAGCCTGCGAAAGGGGATAAGTCTGGGAAGGATGAAGCTGACAAAGAAGCGAAGCCTGAGAAGGCAGATAAGAATACGGAGACGGACCACAGCATCATGCTGAAGGGGCAAAAGGTGGATTATACCGCCACGGCTGGGACTTTGAGCCTGAAAGATGCAGAGGGGAAGACGACGGCTGAC
>JAOZVT010000459.1 GCA_025869455.1 Prosthecobacter sp. | reverse complement strand
ACTCCGTGCCAGCAGCTGCGGTAATACGGAGGGTGCAAGCATTAATCGGATTTATTGGGCGTAAAGGGCGCGTAGGCGGGAACATAAGTCAGATGTGAAATCCTGGAGCTCAACTCCAGAACAGCATTTGAAACTATATTTCTTGAGGGTAGGCGGAGAAAACGGAATTCCACATGTAGCGGTGAAATGCGTAGATATGTGGAAGAACATCGGTGGCGAAGGCGGTTTTCTAGCTTATTCCTGACGCTGAGGCGCGAAAGCAAGGGGAGCAAACAGGATTAGATACCCTGGTAGTCCTTGCCGTAAACGATGTATACTTGGTGTAATTGGACTCAACCCCAATTGTGCCGGAGCTAACGCGTTAAGTATACCGCCTGGGGAGTACGCTCGCAAGGGTGAAACTCAAAAGAATTGACGGGGACCCGCACAAGCAGTGGAGCATGTGGTTTAATTCGATGCAACGCGAAGAACCTTACCCAGACTTGACATGCAGAAGACAGCTTTAGAGATAGAGTGTTCCTTAGGGACTTCTGCACAGGTGCTGCATGGCTGTCGTCAGCTCGTGCCGTGAGGTGTTGGGTTAAGTCCCGCAACGAGCGCAACCCTTATCATTAGTTGCCAACACGTAATGGTGGGAACTCTAATGAGACTGCCTGGGTTAACCAGGAGGAAGGTGAGGATGACGTCAAGTCCGCATGGCCCTTATGTCTGGGGCTACACACGTGCTACAATGGTCGGTACAGAAGGCAGCGAAGCCGTGAGGTGAAGCAAATCCCAAAAAGCCGATCCCAGTTCAGATTGTAGTCTGCAACTCGACTACATGAAGATGGAATTGCTAGTAATGGCGAGTCAGCAACATCGCCGTGAATACGTTCCCGGGTCTTGTACACACCGCCCGTCACATCATGGGAGTTGGTTTTACCCGAAGCCGCTGACTTAACCGCAAGGAGAGAAGCGTCGAAGGTGAGGCTGATGACTGGGATGAAGTCGTAACAAGGTAGCCCTATCGGAAGGTGGGGCTGGATCACCTCCTTTAAAGGACAGGTAAGATAACTGAGGTTATCTTCCGAGGTTGGGCAAGCTCTATAAGCTTGACACATTGTCTTCTTTTCACTGTCAAAAGTCTTTGCATTAATCTCAGCAGTGCAACTTAACATTATCGGGGATTTAGCTCAGTTGG
>JAOZVT010000458.1 GCA_025869455.1 Prosthecobacter sp. | reverse complement strand
CAAATGCGTCGCAGAGCGACGCGCGAACCCGCCGCCAAGACAAAGCCGTCAGATATGAGGGATAAACGACCTGTTCGTGTGTCGCGCTGCGACACCCTTTTTGGTGCCTAACATTGAATGCGTTATCCGGCCTTGAAAGGCCGGGCTAAGACTCGGCTGCCGCTCTGCGGCAAAGAGGAGCAGAGCGAATCAGTTTCCGAAGAGAACATCACTTCGGAACAACTCTCCTGACTTGCAGAATTCGGCCAGTCTGTAACGCAAAATCGTATTACTTCAGTACCGCACCCAAGACTTCCAAAACACGCAAGATATCAGTCCGCGTGTTGTAACCATGCACGGCTAGGCGGATACGGCCCGCACTGTGCATGACATGGACTTCAGCAGCTTCCAGAGCAGCATGAATCGCGGCACTTTGTTCGTGCATGAAAGCTAGAATACCCGTCGGGCGGTCAGCATGGAATGCGCACATGGGTTTTAATCCCAACGCAAACAAGCCTTCGCGCAATTCTTGTACCAAGGGGTCTGCATGGGCTGAGATTGCAGATACCCCCACGGCATCCACATAACGCAAAGCGGCATTCAGAGCATAGAGGGCGGCAAAATTAGGCATGCCCACGGAGAAGCTTTGCGCACCCGTTTTAGCTACGGCCCGTTCAAAGCGATCCTCTTCAAAAGCATTGCGCAAATGATACCAACCGCCTGCATGAGTGGTGAGGCGCTGCGCATTTCGACTTGGAACCCCAATGATGCAGCCACCATGCACGCCCAAGGTCCACTTATGGGTACTACTGATGATGATATCCGCCCCATCACAATCCAACACGACACGCCCCAGCGCCTGTGTCACATCCACGGAAATGAGAGCTTGCGGTGCCAGATGCCGCACCACTGCCTTTAACTCATTCCAAGCCATGTGGTGGCCATTATAAAAACTGATCAGAGAGACCTGGACCAGTCGCGTCTTCTCATTGAGCAAAGGCCGCAGATGATCCATCAGCAGCTCGCCCTCGGTGGCTTTCCACAGCCGCAAAGTGGGAGGGTTCGTGGCCCGCAGCCAAGGCGTAGCCCCGGCTGGGAAATCAAGGTCTGTGACCACAACTTCGTCCGCCATGCCCAAATGAAGTGCCGAAGCCAGTAAATTGTAGGCTTCAGAGCTGCAGGAGCAGAAAGAAACTTCTCCCGGCTCCAGGCCCAACATCTTGGCGCTGATGTAGCGGCAATCTTCAACCGCTTGGAAATGCCCTTCTCGGCCCCGCATTCCGCGTTGTTTGTCCTGCCAGTAGGCCTGCAAAGCCTCTCCCACACATAAAGGCGGGATACTTTCCGCCGCTGTATTTAAGTAGGTGATGCCCTGGAGGCTTGGAAAATCGCGGGTACGGGTGGACTCGGTGAGCATATCTGAAATACAACGTAAGAATTCCACTGGAGCAATCACCCGTCCCGGGCGAGTCATGAAATGACCTTATTTTCCGCCTTCGTCACAACATCCACACAAACAAAGCGATTTCGGCACGGCACCTGCATGGTAAATTTGAACCAACCCCAATTATCAATAATGACAGCCAATCCCCGACTCCTGTCCTGGATCGAAGAGATCCGTAACCTTTGCCAACCAGATCAGGTTCATATCTGCAACGGTTCACAAGCTGAATATGATGGCCTCTGTTCCGAACTCGTGGCCAATGGCACCTTCCGGAAACTGAACCCTGAAAAACGCCCCAACTCCTACCTTGCCTGGTCTGACCCGAATGACGTGGCTCGTGTGGAAGACCGCACGTTCATTTGCAGCGCCCGCAAGATTGACGCTGGCCCAACCAATAATTGGATGCCGCCTGCTGAGATGAAGGCCAAATTGACCGAAGTCTTCACGGGATGCATGAAGGGGCGCACTATGTACGTCGTGCCTTTTTGCATGGGGCCTCTGGGGTCACCATTTTCCGTCATCGGCGTGGAAATCACAGACTCTGCTTATGTGGCTGTCTCCATGCGCATCATGACCCGCATGGGTAAACCTGTGTTGGATCAACTGGGAGAGAACGGTACGTTTGTTCCCTGTCTGCACAGTGTAGGCAAACCGCTGGCCCCTGGAGAAAAAGATGTCTCATGGCCGTGCAGTGAGACCAAATACATCGTCCATTTTCCTGAAGAACGCAGCATCTGGAGCTACGGCAGCGGTTACGGTGGCAATGCTTTGTTAGGTAAAAAATGCCTCGCCCTACGAATCGCCAGCGTGATGGGTCGTGATGAAGGCTGGATGGCTGAACACATGCTGATCTGCGGGGTGGAATCACCCGATGGCCGTAAAAACTACGTGGCAGCGGCATTCCCGAGTGCTTGTGGAAAAACCAATTTTGCCATGCTGGTGCCCCCAGCTTCCTACCTGGAACAAGGCTGGAAAGTCACTGTCGTAGGCGATGACATCGCTTGGCTGCGGCCTGGTCCCGATGGCCAATTGTGGGCCACCAACCCTGAGGCAGGTTACTTCGGTGTGGCTCCAGGAACTTCCTGGGAATCCAATCCCAATGCCATGGCTTCCTGCAAAGAGAACACCATCTTTACCAACGTCGCCCTAACTGATGATGGTGATGTGTGGTGGGAAGGCATGTCAAAGGAACCCCCCGCGTATCTCACCGACTGGCGCGGCGACACCTGGACGCCTGACTGTGGCCGCCCATCCTCCCACCCAAACAGCCGCTTCACCGCCCCTGCTTATCAGTGCCCGACCATTGATCCTGACTGGGAGAAACCTGAAGGCGTGCCGATTTCTGCCATCATCTTTGGTGGCCGCCGCGCCACCACCTTCCCTCTAGTTTTCCAGGCGTTTAACTGGGTTCACGGTGTGTTCCTGGGAGCCAACATGGGCAGTGAAACCACAGCGGCAGCGGCTGGCACCGTCGGCAAAGTCCGTCGTGACCCCATGGCCATGCTGCCTTTCTGCGGGTACAACATGGGAGACTACTTTGCCCACTGGCTGCACATGCGGAAGAACATCAAGGAGATGCCTCGCATCTTCCACGTAAACTGGTTTCGCAAGAGTGCCGAAGGTAAATTCCTCTGGCCGGGGTTTGGAGAAAACATGCGCGTCCTGGAGTGGGTAGTGAAACGCTGCCGTGGCGAAGCACGTGGGCATGAAACCGAGCTAGGCTGGATGCCGCGCTACTCGGAAGTGAACTGGGAAGGCTTAGACTACAGCCGTGATCAGTGGAATGAATTGATGCACTTCGACAACCGTGAATTCCGCCAGGAACTTCTCAGCACCGAAGAGCTCTATCTGGACCTTTACGACGACATGCCGAAGGAACTCTACTACCAGCGCGAACTGCTGGCAGGCCGAGTCTAACCACAAAAATCAAAGGGCCGACCCTGCTCAACTTGGAGCGAGGTCGGCCCTTTTTATCTACTAAGCTGTCGTTATTCGCCGAGCAGTTCCTTCACTTTTGGCTCGATGGCGTCAGCCCACATGTCATAACCTTTTTCAGAAAGGTGCAGCAGGTCAGGCATGATCTCGCGGGTCAGTGTACCATCTGGTTGCAAGAAGGTTTTGCCGATGTCCAGGAAGTAAACGCGCTTACCATCCGCCAGCTTAGCGATGCTGGCATTGGTGGCTTCATTCTGCTGGCGCATGGCATCAGCCGGGGTCTCTCCGCGTGGGAAGATGCCCAGCAATAGCACTTTAGCCTGAGGCACTTTTTCTTTTAGGCGGCGGAGGATGAGCTCCACTCCATCAGCAGTCTGGTCTGCGCTGCAGGCATAAATCGCGTCATTGAGTTCCTTCTGCGGACGTCCGACATGGCCCGTGTTGTTAGTGCCGATCATCAGCACAATCAGTTTAGGGCTCAATCCATCGAAGTTACCGTTATCGAGACGCCACAGCACGTGCTCGGTACGATCCCCACCAATGCCAAAGTTGGCAGCATTCCGTGTCGCGTAAAATTTCTCCCAGGTAGCCTTGCCTTTACCTTCCCAACCTTGGGTGATGGAATCTCCCAGGAAGACCAACTTGGCCTCGCCTTTCTTCGAGATTTCATTGAAGCTTTCGTGGCGTTTCATCCACTTTTCGTCACGTGGCACAGGTTGTGTGGCCACAGAGCTAGGAATGACGCGTTCTTGTGGAGCCTTTTCACAGGCAGTGACAAGGAGGAGGCCGAGTAAGGCTAGGGAGGTATGTTTCATCATGGTTGGAAGATCACAGTCAAAACGGAGACATGAGGCGAAGGCAATCATTTCTTCTCCAAAGCCGCACGGAGCATCACCGGATCATCCGTGGTGATGCCATCTACGCCGAGGGAGGCCAGATGTTGCGCATCCGATGCCTTATTCACCGTCCAGACATAAAGCTCAAGGCCCGCCGCATGCACTTGATCAACGAGCTCCTTGGACCAATCGAACTTCGTCCCTAGGTCCAGACCGTCCAATCCATCCACCTTGGTATCAGCAATCAATTGGGTTAGATCCACAGGTTTCTTGTCCTTGGTCTTTTCAGACGAGAGGCGATAGACCTTGATCCAAGGCATGGCCTTCTTGGATTCCTGAGCCACGGCACGATCAAAGGCGATGACGCACACCTGAGAGGCTCTGCCTTTCCAAGGCTGCAGTTGCCGAGCCAAGACAGGCACCACTTCCGGCCCGCATTTCACTTCCAGAAAGAATCTTTTCGATCCCAGTGGCATGGTTTCCAAAGCTTGTACCAAAGTCGGGATTTTTTCGCCTTTGTATTGGGCAGACTTCCACGCGCCAGCATCCAGAGTCTGCAACTCCGCCATCGTGCAATCTTTGACCAACTTGGCCACCTTGGTGGTCCGCTTAGTATCACTATCATGGAGAATGGCAATTTCTCCATCTGCGGTCAGATAGAGGTCCAATTCACATGCATCCGTCCCATGCTCCCAGGCCAGTTTAAAGGACGACACAGTATTTTCTGGAGCCTGGGCCGAGAATCCTCGGTGGGACACAATTTCCGTAGCAGAAAGGCTAGTGGACATGATGAGAAGTGCGAACAGGGAGAAAAGCTTCATGGAGGAACCTCTAAGTACGAACCAGCTCCACCCTAGCTTTCTGAAGACTCTGTAACACACCCCCACAAAGGGTGCCCATCACTCCGCAAGATGTGGCAGGCAAGAGAAGGAAAAATCACGTTTTTATCTTCTCATGATCAATCTCACCCGCCTCTACTGTGACATTGCCCAACCGATGGATCACCTGCGCTATGGCCGAGGCCACGGTGCCCCCACCAGCGCGGCAGAACGTCGGCCCATTGTCGTCTGGAACATCACCCGCCGCTGCAATTTGAAATGCGTCCACTGCTACCAGGATTCGGATTCTAAACACTACCCTGGCGAGTTAAACTGGGAGCAATGCCAAGCGGTGATCGACAATCTGGCGGAGTACAAAGTACCAGCGCTCCTGCTTTCAGGCGGTGAGCCGATGATTCATCCGCGCTTTTTCGAGCTAGCTGAATATGCCACAAGCAAAGGCTTACGACTCACCCTTTCCACCAATGGAACCCTGATCACGCCAGAAAAAGCGCAGCGGATCAAAGACATTGGTTTCTCCTATGTGGGAATCTCCCTGGATGGTATGGGCGACACGCATGATCACTTTCGCGGCCGCACAGGGGCTTTCGACAAAGCTGTCAATGCCTTCCGTCTCTGCAAAGCGGTGGGACAAAAAGTGGGGCTGCGGCTGACGCTGTCTCGTCACAACATTGAGGATCTGGATAACATCTTGGATTTCATTGAGCAGGAGGACATTGAACGAGTGTGCTTTTACCATCTGGTTTATAGTGGTCGCGGAGCAGATCTAGGCGAAGTACCACATGCGGACACACGCCATGCCATTGACAAAATCTTGGATCGAACCGCCCAGTGGGCAGCCAACGGAAAACCCCGTGAGGTATTGACCGTGGACCAACCTGTGGATGGTCCTTACCTCTACATGCGCCTGCTCAAGGAAGACCCTGCACGCGCCGCCAGGGCTCTGGAACTGTTGACATGGAATGGAGGCGGGGCCAATAGCTCCGGTACAGGTATCAGTAACATTGATACTCAAGGCAATGTCCATCCCGACCAGTTTTGGCATGACCTCACGTTAGGCAACGTCAAAGATCAGCCCTTCAGCGAAATCTGGTCTAACCGAAATCACCCGGCCCTGAATGCTCTCAGAAATCGCAAAGAACACCTCACGGGCAAATGTGCCGATTGTCGCTGGCTGAATGTTTGCGGCGGCGGCTTCCGTGTACGTGCGCTGCAAATGACCGGAGACTTCTGGGCTCCTGATCCCTCCTGTTATCTTCGGCAAGAGGAAACACTGGCGCAGGCAGCCTAACTACTCATGCGTTTCTAGGCTGAAACCTCGCGCCAATCTCGCTTCCCTGGCTCGCACTGAAAGCGCCACGGCTTGCCTGGGAGATACTCCGCCCCATTCCAAATCCAGGGCAGGATCACGATCCCGTGCGAATCCCCTTCAATGACATGAAATCCATTCGGCTCTCCTTTCAAGCGATGCGATGTCGCGGTGGAAACCGCAGATAGCACGCAATTACGAGAGGACTCACCGCCCGTCAGAGGCAGTGTCTGTGCGTAGCTGATGTGAAAATGCCCCGCGAGCACGAGATCAACCCCGGCCCGATTCACCGACTCTGAAAATTCACGCTGCCGACCAATCAGATGCCGTTTAATCCCCTGCGGCGGTGCAGCGGGGGGATGATGCACCACGAGCACACGAAGAGCATCCGCCTCCGCCTGAGTACCCAAACGCACCAACCGATCCATTTGATGACGCGTCAGCTTTCCCCGAGACCAGTCTGGATGCCAGCCTGCTACGCGCGCTGAATTAGCCCCAACAATGAATAGGTCAGGGCTGGTCCACACAGGTTCCAGATCTGTCTGGATGAACTTGCGATAATGACTCCAGGGACGGCGGAAACGCTCCCACAGCAGCCACCAGCGCGGCACATCATGATTCCCAGGCACCACCAACTGCGGCAAAGGAATGGAATCTAAAAAGGACCGCGCCTCCTGAAACTCGCTAGCCCTGCCGCGCTGAGTTAAATCACCGCTAACCACCAAGACCTCTGGCTTGGCCGCTAAGATGGCTGACTTCAAGGCTTCTGGCAGCAAGGGCGAAACCGCGCCAAAATGCAGATCTGAAACATGAACTAAACGCATGGTTAGGCCGCTTCACCCTCCGTTTTCTCCAGGAGTCGCGGAGCAATAACGCGCAAGGCCTTCGGTATCAATTTCACACGAAATGGCAGGCTCAGTTTTTGCAATTCCCCATCCATCATCACGGCGATGCGGCGGCGGCGCTTCACATTGACTTCCAGATCCGTGGCCTGAAAAAAAGTGATCTCTCGATCTTCTTTCCAATGTCCGAACATCCAAGCAAGAAAGGATCTGAATAGACCTAGACGCGACTTGTGTTTAGAAATGTACACCGTGAAGTAACCTGCATCCATGCTGCGACGCCGAGGAATGAGTCCAAAAATGTCCTCGTAATCATTGTTGGCAAACATAGCTATCCGAGTGCGATAACGCTGCAATTGCCCTCCTGCCTGCAGATTCAAATAAAGCGGCGGGAAAGTGGCCATGCTACGCAGAGCATCCCAACAAGTATGGCAAGTTTTCACCACCCAACTGCCGTGATACTCAGGCTTTCCCATGACCAAGGCAGGGTAAAAACCAAGCACGATCACACACATGTAAAGTTCACCCGCCACGTCCAAGAGATCCATTTCACCCACTGGAGCAGCGACCAAACTCCGCGCAGCTTCCTGCCAATCCAAGGGCATCCCCACATCCCGTGCAGCCAGATTAAAAGTGCCGAGAGGCAAAATACCGAGTGGTTTTTGATGGCCTGCAAACACGGTCGCAGCGGCGGCTACTGTGCCATCACCGCCACCCACGATGACCGCATCAGAATCCCCATCTCGGGCCGATTGCAGAGCGGTTACCAATTCGGCTCCGGTGACTTGATGAATCACCACCGTGCAGCCTAGCTCCTCAAAAATCTGCTTCAAGCCCTCAGAGACAACCGTAGGTCCCAAAGTGCTAAGTGTCCCAGACTGGCAGTTCAGGACGATGCAAAAGCTTTTGCGCAGATCGGGATTCATCACGAAAGGATACGCGCAAGAGCCGAGGAAGACCTGTCTTTTTAACAACAGATCAGTCAAGGAAACCTCTCATCGTCGGCGCAAAATTAGCGGCTCAATTCAAGCATCCGCAGAATCGGCTTCTCAGCACGAGCGCGAATGTCTTCCGGCATGTTCACCTGGGGCGTCAGGTCACGCAGGGAATCGTGCAGCTTCTGCATGGTATTCATCTTCATGTAACGACAGTCTGCGCAGGCGCAGTGACCTGTCGGCCCAGGGATGAATCGCTTGTTAGGCACTTCACGTTCCAAACGGTGCAACATGCCGCTCTCGGTCACGATGATGAAGGCGCTGGCCTGGCTATCACGGCAGTAGTGGACCATCTTTTCTGTCGAGCACACTTCGTCCGCTAAAATACGCACGGCATAAGTACACTCAGGGTGAGCCACGACTTCCGCGTCAGGATATTCGTCTTTGATTGCCTGGATGCTGTCGCGAGTAAATTCCACATGCACGTAGCAAGCGCCTTTCCAAAGGTCCATCTTGCGGCCCGTCTGCTCCATGACCCAACTGCCTAGATTCTGATCCGGCACAAAAAGGATCGGCCGATCAAGAGGAGCCGCATTGACGATTTTGACTGCATTACCACTCGTGCAAATGCAGTCACTCAGCGCCTTCACATGCGCGCTGCAATTGATGTAGGCGATGACGTAGTAGTTCTTCTCCGCATTCGCTTTCAAAAAGGCCTCCAACTGCGGGCCTGGGCAGCTCTGCTCCAATGAGCACCCCGCATCAGCATCAGGCAGAATGACGGTCTTGGTCGGGTTCACGATCTTGGCCGTTTCTGCCATGAAATGCACCCCACAAAAGGCGATCACATCCGCATCTGTTTCTTTGGCATGATAGGCCAAGCCTAAGGAGTCACCGACGAAATCGGCAATCTCTTGGATTTCACGCGACTGATAGTTGTGCGCAAGGATGACGGCATTCCGCTCTTTTTTCAGGCGGAGAATTTCAGAAACCAGGGTGGGTGTGGCGACAGCGACCATGCTCATGATATAGCGGAGACTGACCCACGCTCAAGAGGAACGTGCATTCCACAGGAAATCCTTGCCTTATTGAGGTCAACGGAAGTAACCTTTTCCCATGCGGAGTTGGCCATTCCCTGGCAGGTGCACGCGCACTAAGATCCCAGCGGTGATTTCATTTGCCTGTGTTTATACCACAGACCGGATGCCCTCTGACAATCACTTTAGCCAAGAACTCTCAAGGTAAAAGCTCCGACGCCACAAGCCTGCCTACCGCCGCCGGCGTGCACCGCCCACCCAGATCAAGCCGAGGCAGAGCAACATCGCGCGGGAGGGCTCGGGCACGATGCTGGTGGTGATGACGAGCAGGCCGTAGTCGGCAAAGAGGGAGTAGTTCCAGGACCAGTCGGGATTCAGCAGGGACACATCGGGCAGGCTGAAGACCTGGTCGGTGGTAAGGGTGCCAAGGGAGAGACTGGCGAAGTCCAGAAGGTGAAAGGCGTCTCCGGCGGAGATGATGTAGTCTCCCACAGGGCTGTATTGGATGGTGCCGGGGGAGGTGACCGAAAGGCTACCGGTGAGGCTGAGGTGATCGTGATTGCCGACATCGTCCAGGTTCGCGGCGAAGACTGTGGGTACATCAACGATGGCGGTGCTGCCGATATTGAAGGTCGGCCCAGCGACCTGGAGGATCAGGGAGGCGCCACTGTTCAGTGTGACGTCTCCTGTCACCTTTAGGGTACCGATTTCACTGGTGAAACTGGGGCTGGTGGTGCCTGAGCCGGGCTCAAGCTTGCCTCCGGTCAGCACGGAGACGAGGCCTGTGATGGTGCCTGTGCCACCGAGTCGGGCGCCGCTCTGCACCTCCACGGGGGCGTAAAAAGAGGTCGTGTTCACCAGCAGGGTGCCGCGCTGGATCTCGGCGGTGCCTGCGGTAGCTGTGCCCGTGGAGGCCTGACCGATGCGGCCCGCGCTGCCGATGATGACGGTGCCGGTGGGAGTCGCCTCGTAGAAGTGCAGACTGCCTCCCGAGGTGGCGCTGTTGATGATGCGATTTACAAACAAGCCCTGCCCTCCAGCGACAAGCACGTCTCCGGTAAAGGTGGCGCTGCCGCCGGACTCGGCCACGAGGTTGAGGGAGCGGTAGTCATTCTCAGCGTTGTTGATTTTACCCGTGAAGGTGGCGTCAAAGCTGGTGCTGGTGCCCTGGTCATTGACTTGGCCGATGCTGATGATGTCCCGCGCTGGGGTGCCTGCGGTGCTTTCTCCATCGGCGATCTCGATAGGGCCATTGAAGGTGAGGTCACCGCGCAAGAGAAAGGCGGAGTTGTTGCTGAGCGCCGCTGTGGTGGTCGCCACTTCCTGATTGAGGTAAACGCTCTTTACATTTTCCCAGGCCACCCCGGATGCATTCCCAGCAGCCACGACAAACTCGGTGTCATAACGTGCATAAACCTGCCCGCCGAAGGTCATGGTCTCTCCCGTGAAGATGAGCTGCTCATTGCGCTGACCGATCAAATGCACAGACCGCTGGGTGGCCGTGTGACTGGCACTCCCGGTGATGTCTCCGCTGAAGATGAGCTGACGCTGGGCATTGCCAGCATTGAACAAAACGTAGCGGCTGGTGACACTTGGCAGGGCGATGTCTTGGCCGATGCTGTCTCCCTGGACGATGGAGGTGGAGGTCATATCCCAGGTCACATTGCCCGTGGCACCAAAGGTGATCAGCTTGTCCGCCGCGCCCAGGCTATCTGCATAGGTCTGGAGGAGGTAACCATTCTGCATGTCAATGTCTCCCGTGAAGGTGTTGTGATTGCGAAAAGCGATGTGTCCCGCATTGGAGGTGGAGTTGCTATTGATCGTCAGCTTGCCATCTCCGCTGATGACGCCATCGAAGAAGATGCGCCGAAAACGAGAGTTATAAGGGGAGCTCACACTGCCAATGCCACCCGTGCGAGTTAGGGTCAGATCATCGGCAATCTCGATGTTCGCGCCGAACAACAAGCTGCGCGGCGTATTGTCCGTGGGACTGGTCGGTTCACTGTCCAGCAGCATGGTGAGATTGAGCGTAGGCAGGATTGCACCATTGGCCACGAAGACCAGTTTAGAGCCCTCTGTGCCTGTGTTCATGAGGGACTTTTCGGTCACGCCATAGTTCAGCTTTTCGATGGTGAACTGATTGACATAATAAGTGCCGTCCAGGGTCAGCACATCGCCATTCGCATCGTTGGTGCTGAAGGTGATGTTGGAAGGTGTCGCCAGCGTGCTACTAGGCACCCCCAGGGACCAGTTGGCCGGATTTGACCAGGAATTATCCGCCGCGCCGGACCAGATTGTCTGGGCACTGAGAGGCAGGGTGAGACTGAGGCAAACGGCAGCGAATAGCGCACGCCAAACGGCGCGCCATCCAGACGAGATAGGACACATAAATGGGGGGGGGAAGATGGG
>JAOZVT010000457.1 GCA_025869455.1 Prosthecobacter sp. | reverse complement strand
GGACCAAACCCCCAAATCCTCCCTGTCGCGAAGCGATGGGGAGGGGGACCGCTCGCGCAGCGAGCGGTGGAGGGGCGACTACCGCACGTAGTAACTTTGTGAATGATGACAGTTGAAGAAGAAACGGCTACGTTAGAGAGGGGAGAAAAATGTTGATTGGGCGAGCAACAACACTAGCGGCCATCGCGCTGTTGGCGTCACCGGTGTCCGCACGGCCAGCCGGATGCGATGCGCTAGATGGAGCCGCAATAATTGCAGAAGACGGCACTTACCTTGGGAAAATCGCCGATGAATATGATCAAAAAAGCATATTCAACAAATATGGCACCTACGGAAACCCTTACGCTCCAAAGAGTATCTGGAATGACTACGGGCAATACGGTTCCGAATATTCTAACAAGAGCGCACGGAGCGAATATACCAGCACGCCACCCAAGATTATCGTCAGCGGGAAGGTGGTTGGCTTCCTTTCCAGGAATAAATACAAATCAGGATCAATCGATCCTCTTATTCTAGGAGTGGCCTGCTATGGATATGAGCCCGATTAACGCCAACAACGGCAGCGGCCCGCATAGATTTCTAGCCAAGGTTTCACTATGATGCGGCCGCCCGCAACGAACGAAGGACTATCAGCCTATGGAAAGTCCCGAGCGATTTTGCTCCCAATGCGGGTATAGCCTTATTCCGCTGGAAGGGACTCATCTAAGCGCCAATTGCGGGGAGTGCTCCCAAATGCGCTACTTCGTGCGCACAGGAGATGATGGCAAAGGGATAAAGATTGAAGCTGGTGAAAACATAACCGTTGCTTTACCGCCCCTCTCCCTAAAGCCGGGACGAGGTACATTTTTTCGCCCTGGCTTGTCTTGGTTTCTCAGAATTCTTGCATTCCCTCCCCAACTTCGACCGCGCACAACTGAGATAACGTCCATCCTCGATGCACTCGAAAAGCAGTTCGATAGCATTCACCGAAACTCGCGCTTTCTATCAGATTTGGGAATTGACTATGACAATCCTCCCGAAGGCTACGATTTTGAAGACTATTTCAATGCGATAAAGGGCAACGAGTCCCTACCCGAACTCTGGGCGTTTAACGGATCATTGCTTCTTTCGATGGCCAAAGAAGCGATTGAAAATGACGACATCGAAAATTCAGTCAGAGCAATACACAATGCAACGCGTTGCGCCTCTGT
>JAOZVT010000456.1 GCA_025869455.1 Prosthecobacter sp. | reverse complement strand
TTACTACTCTCGAAACTTCACTCGCTTTCTTTGTGCGGTTATCAATCGCCTTGATTCACTCGACGACATCAAGCTTTTAATGGAAAACCTGCAGGAGGAAATGGGTATTGACGGTGACGATAAAGTCACCCATGCCGATCTGTTCCAACGATCTCTCAAGATTGTGGGCACCCACGCCACGGCGCAGCCGCCTCTGCCCCAGACCATTGAATTTACCCATTCGATCATGAAATTTTGCCGCAGTGAAAATCCGGTTGAAGGTCTCGCTGCGCTATGCCTGGGGGCTGAAGCCATCGTGCCATTGCTCTACAAACCGATTCTGGCGGCGCTGGAGAGGCTGAATATCAGTGAGGAAGGTCTGGAGTTTTTCCGCATACACATCGAAGAAGATGAGGGGCACGCGGTCACCATGCTGAAGATTCTGGGGCGATTGACTCGACACGCACCTGAAGCAAAGGTGATTGCGATGCAAATCGGACGTCAGGCGATCAACAAGCGATGCGTCATGTTTGACGCTATATGGAGGGAAGTTCGAGAGCAAAGGTAGGTCGCGCGATCATGCAAATTGCCGGGGATTACCGGATGTTCGTGCAGATTGAAACAGGCCCGGTGCCATCAATGTTGGCGCAAGCGCTTGATTCATTGTGCATTCTTGTTGCGCGGCGATTGGCCTGATCTCTGCACTTCCAACGACTACATTCATCGAGTCGCTGAAGGGGGACGCATGACCCCAACGCCGAGCAAAAAATTGGTAGTCGCCCATTCAGTTCGTAACGGGGCGCCACAGCACGAAGTGCAGACCAACAAGGCACTGGCACGCTGGCTGGCACACATCATCGGGCTCAAATTCGGTGGTAGCTACGACCCGGAAAAACACCGTGGTCGCGACCTGTACTGGCTGCCGACGCAAACCATTGTTGGCGCCAAACAGGCGCAGCAATTGGGCATCAAAGGTGCGAATGACTTGTGGGGCGGATTCGTCGAACACGATTTCATCTGCACCAAAGCCATCAGCCACGGCCTGCGCAGTCATCTGGCCCACGCGCCTCAGGGCTGGGCGCCTTTGTTCGCCAAGCGTGTGCGCGACGTGGTGCTCGATGGCCTTACCGTGTTTGCCCTGGAAGATGCGCGACCGGCTGCCGAGCATTTGCTGCACAACGGGCCGATCCGCCTGAAGCCGATTCACACCTG
>JAOZVT010000455.1 GCA_025869455.1 Prosthecobacter sp. | reverse complement strand
CTAGTTGAGAGATCTCTCTAGCAAATCAATATACAATGGGCGAAAGCAAAACCCATGTCAGCCTTCTATGTTAGTTTCCCTTATGGCTGAATCCTGCAAACTCCGAATTCTGTCTCGACATTGTTACGCAGTTTAGATAATTAGTCTCCAAAATTGGGATTATAAACAACACGACCAAATACCCAATCATGATTAAATCCTCCTTTTTGTCGATTCTTGCTGCCAGTGTGATACCCCTTGTATCTCATGGTCAAGAAGCGTTGACCAAGCCGATCGGCTTCCAGACGCTCACCATCAAGGGTGGGAATTTTAATTTAGTGGGCATTAACTTTTTGCGCCCTGTCATTGTGTCTGGCGCGCTGGAGTCTGCTACGGTCAATTCAGTCGTGGATGATCAAGCTGATTTCGTCAATGTGCTTGCGGGGAAAACTAATCTTTGGGTAGAACTTGTGTCTGGTGTAAATCAGGGATTCTGGTCGATCGCTAGTTCAACGAGTGCCACCACGCTGAGTACGCTTACGGATTTGTCCCCTTACATCTCGGCGGGAGACAGGTATGAAGTAAGAGCAGCGGCAACAATTGCTGATATCTTTGGGGCTACTAATGCAGTCGGACTTATGGCCGGTTCATCCCTGACTGCAGATGTGATTTGGATCCCCGATGGTTCAGGTGGATTTGAGAAAATTTATTATGCAACGGTTCAACCTCCTTTTTTAACAGCAGGTTGGAGAAAGATCGGAACTGGAAATGCTGATGCGTCTGCTACGCCAGTTTATCACGTTGAGGGCATCATTATTGAGCGTCGTGATCCCAGTGATTTGAGCCTTACGTTTGCAGGTGCCCTCAAAACGACCACTAGCGTTATTCCAGTGACCAGTGGGTTTAATTATGTGGAGCGAAATTTTCCTGTGGGGGCAACTCTGGGAAATTCTGGGTTGGTGAGTTTCTTGCAGCCGGGTTCTTCGCTAACCGCAGATATTCTTTGGCTACCGAATGGAGCAGGTGGCTACACAAAGTATTATTACGCCAGTGCTCAACCTCCGTTTCTAACGGTCGGGTGGAGAGCCGTCGGTGCAGGGAACGCAGATCAATCTGCCATCGCCTTAACAGCAGGTTTCATCATTGAAAGACGAGGGGCATCCATCAATATGAAAATCGTGCCCGACGCAGCCAGTTACGGTGGTCTCTAAGT
>JAOZVT010000454.1 GCA_025869455.1 Prosthecobacter sp. | reverse complement strand
TGGCAAAACCTTGCCTGCCATGACGGTGGCGGAGTCTTCGGTACGTGTCTTGGTGCTCATGCGTGGTGTTCCTTTTCAGATTCAGCGGGATACCCAAAACCCGAAGAATACGCAGGAGGATGAGGCCAGTGTGGATAGCGAACTTTGTCTTTTAGGGCTTCCCAGACAACCCATCGCCGGAGCTTTGCGCAATCCTTACTATGAGCAGGATATGCGTTTCCAGATGTTTCAGGGCACGCCTGGCCTGATGTTGGTTGGGCGGCTGGATGCACCGGATGCGGATACGGTGAAGCGGATGATCGATGATGCCCTCGCCACAGAGAAAATCGGCCTTCGAGGTCGTGCGGTGATTGATCTGGCGCAGAAAACAGGGGCCTATCAGGAAGGTGAAGATTGGCTGAATCGCAGTGCCATTCTGTTTCGTGAAAAGGGTATCCCTGTGTATGTGGACAAGGCGGAAGCAGTCTTGCCGGATCATTGGCCACTGCCGGACACGGCCTTCTACTTTGGCTGGTACACCACGAATGCCAGCGGGGCCATTGCCAGCCCTTCGTTCAAATTTCAGCCCGGGGCCATAGCCTGCCATTTGCACTCGTTCAGCGCGGCTGCTCTGCGCTCCCCTGACCGTCATTGGGTGGGGCCTTTGCTGAAACAAGGGGCCGCTGCCGCGCTGGGCAATGTCTTTGAGCCCTACCTCAGTCTCACCGTCCACTTTGATGTGCTGAATCAACGGTTGCTGGAAGGTTACACCTTGGTCGAAGCCGCCTGGAACGCCACGCCCGTGCTTTCCTGGATGAATGTCGTCTGTGGTGACCCGCTTTATCGTCCCTATGCCAAAGGCCCCGGCACCAGCATGGGCGAAGGACGCGACCGCGACTATGCACTGTATCAGGGTACCTCACTGCGGTTCCCAGGGGAAGGCAGTCCTGAACTGAAACAGGCGCTCACTGAACTGGCGGTGATACGGAACAAGCCGCACATCCTGGAACTCACCGCGCTGCTCTCTGCTAGCGAAGGCAAAAATGCGGAGGCGATCGACCTGCTGGAACACGCCCTGAGCCTCTATGTCATTGCCACGGACAAAGCGCGTGCGCATCTCTACCAAGCTCGTCTCTACCTTCTGGAAAACCGCCCCGGTGAAGCCAAAGCGAGCCTGAGAAAGATCCTGGAAGATCCCGATCAAAGGGATCTGCCCGCAGCCCTAGCGGCAGGTTTGATTTACAGTCAGATTCCTTGAGCCATCCGCACCCGAATGAGTAAATCATTCAGGGCCAGTCGTGCGGAGTCATCGGGTGACTCACGCAGGGTGCTGGAATCATGCGCAGCCTGGAGTTCGATGCGTAGCCGTTCATATTCGCTTTGGTAAAATGACAGATCAGCGGTGTCTAGAGTGGACTGTTCTGGACCTGAAAGTTTGCGGGCGATCAAGTCATCCACATAAGATAAACGGAAGGTTTCATTCAGCGTAACCAAATTTGCTTCCACCTCTCCAGTGCGCATCAACCAAATGCCTGTCAACAAGACGCGATAGACATAGAGCAGAGGCTTAACGCGATGGGGTGATTCCTTCTGGAACAGCTCCCACTGAGTTTGCACAAAGCCAAAGTAGTGATGCGAATGGTGTCGTGTAATGCAGCCCTTCACGATTTCCTTCAGCTCTTCATGGGCGGCAGTCGTCTGTACAATGAGGGGTGAATAAAGCTGTTCCAGCACATAACCATTCTTCTTCAAAAGCAGTCCAAAGAACTTCTTCACGTCGTGGCTCACAATGTCCATTTCTAACCCCTCAATGATGCGGGAATCCTCTACCGTTTCCTCCTTCACTTCGAGGCCTAACACCTTTTGCAAAGGAAGGATGTGCGCTCCGCGCAAATCCACATCCGAGTCCGGTGAAGGAAATCCATAGAGATGTGCCCCACTGATGGTGGCGAATAGCAAAGGGTAAGGCTGTGCGGATGTGATGCGCTGGAGACGTGGGTCGTGAGTCATGCTGATGGCGAGCAAAAAATTAAAAGCTAAGAGGTTACCTTTGAGTGTCGAGCTTGTATCAACAAATGATTCGCCGCCTCATAGTCAGGTCGTTCTGGCAGCTTAGTTTCTGCTAAGGCCTGCTCAAATTCTCGGTGCAGGCGCTGACGCCAAGCGTCCACTTGTTCCCAAGTGAGTTCGCCACGCTTCACAGCCAGCAATTCATCGCGACGGCACCCTACGTGAACAGGCACGCAACCTTCTCGCAAAGTGGCCGCACCTGTCATTAAAAGACGCAGCAAATGCATGGCGTGTTTCCAGCGCACCTGGCCTTGATTGCGCAGATCTTGCTCTATCTTCTTGAACTGGCTAAGGGCATAACCGTTGAAGGTCTGGAAGATCATCTGAGAAAGGAACTTGTCCCGAATGGATAGCAACGCTTGAGCGATAGGAGTGGCCTTTTCGACCAGCGGTGAATAGAGGCATTCCAGGATGTTTGGATTCGCTTTCAAAGCCATGGTGAGAAACTTCTGAAGCTCCCAGTAACAGGCTTGCTGTTCGTGATCTTCAAATTGCTCCGGTGCGCCATACAGGGACCAATGCAAGTCCGCTGGGGCCTGATAAATGCCACGTAGATCCGTATCAGAAGCTTCTGTTTCCAAGCCATAGGCGCGTGAACCCACAATGCAGCGATAAATGACGTGATCCTCCAAGGAGAAGTCCTGCAAAGATGGCGAGGCACCTTCCAACCGATCTTTGAAATGCTTGAGCACTTCCATTTCATCGGCACGCAAGGCGCTCTCAAACCCATCTGGAAAGCGAACCAGAAAGCGCTCTTCTTCTGCGCAAGGTGTGCGCGTGATGATGCCTACCGCTCCACGAGGGTGAACCAGGGCCTGATTGCTGCCATGGACACTCACAAGTGTGACAACTTGAGTGCCTGCGTGGATGTTGTGCGGCTGATGAGACATGGGAAATAACTCCAGAGCCATACGGCCCTGGAGGCGTCTCTTCAAGCGAACCTACTTCACCGTGATCGGTTGGCGGGCCAGCACTTGGTTATCACGGGTAGTGTAGCGTAGCTCGTAGGCTCCGGCTTCTTCAGGGGCTTTGATTTCTGATTTATTGGGGGAGTCTATGGTGTTGGCATAGGACAGATATTCTCCATCTGCGCCCCCCACTTTGACAATGGTCACAAAATCTCCGTAGCCATTCGGTCCCGTCCATTCGAGTGTGATCGTCGCATTCACGGCTACCTCGGCTGGGCCTTTGATGCTGGCTTTCATTTCGGTCAGGGTGATGGGACGGCGGAAGAGAACGATGCTCTGTTGCTCGTCATTGATGCGGATCTCCATGTCTCCTGATTTGCGGGGAGACTGAAGCAGCATGGGGTTTTCACCGCTATCCAGGCGATTGTAATCATTGTAAGCTCCTGGCTCGGCACCTTTGTCCACGATGGTGATGTAAAGGTGGCCGAGCGCGGGTGCTTTCCAGGAGATGGGTACTTGTGTGCCAGCCATCACGGAAGCGGGGGCTTCCAGGGAGATGGCAGCGGCTTCCACTTTGAAGGCTTTGCGGGCAAAGGGGGTTGGGGTGCCATCGGTAGCGTAGCGCATCTCATAGTCCCCAACTTCGGCGGGGGCGTTGATCTGCACGGTATCGCTATTGGCGGAGGGGCGCACGTAGTTGCCATATTCACCATCAGCAGCCCCTGCTTTTACCCAGCCGATCCAGTCACTGCCCTGAGCCGGAGCTTTGAATTTCACGGTGAATGGACTGCTAGCAGTTACGCTGGCAGGTAGTTCCAGAGTGACCTCTGGGATTTTCACTTCAAAGGGCTTCGAGCGGCCACAGATGGTGTATTCCAGATGAGCATCGCGCTGGGCGAAGCGCGCTTCATACATCCCAGGCAGTTCAGGTGCGATGATGCTCATGGTGGCTTCTTTGCCAATGGCATCTCTCAGGTTAGGCACAGCGGAATCGGGTGAACCGACGAGGGCAATGATGATGTATTGATCACCGATCCCATTGGCACCGGAGAACAAGAGGGCAAACTCATGCAGAACGGTGATTTCTTCATTGGGAATTTCGACCGTGACTTTCGGTAGTTCCGTCACGTCTAGGATGAATGTATTATCCGCGCTGCGTGCCACGCCCAGCTCTGGGAATTGACGATCACCGGGGGAGACAATGGCGGTGTAAAGGCCAGCAGGTAATTCACCTGTCCAGGTCCCAGGTTCTTCAGACTTGGTCAGCTTGGACAAAGCTTTATCCGCACCCAGGAGAGTGACCTCTCCCTCTGCCAATGGGCCTCCATTTTTAGTGACCTTCACCGTGACCTTTTGTTTTTCAATCATGGGTGCTGCTGGTGCGGTTACCGTGCTCGCCGTGGCATTTTTTAGGGCCTGAGCCAGTTTCAATGCACTGTCGGCATTCTCGATCGGGGCTAGGGTGGCAAAACGTTCCGCCACGGCTTTGGGCAAACCGATGCCAATGATGCGTACATCGGCATCAATGCCGGAGGACTTCAGCTTGGCTAATGCGGCAGCCACATCACCATCGCAGGATTCTTCCCCATCGGTGAAGACGATGACTTGTTTCTTTCCTTCTTTGGTAAAGTCATCTGCTGCTGCATTCAGCGAAAGAGCTAATGGAGTGGCACCAATAGCACGTGCTTCTTTGACTAGCTTCAGCATCTGGCTGCGTGCAAAACCTTCGATAGGCACGACCAACACCGTGTCCTCACAGGCCCCTGGTTCGCGATGTGATTTTTGAGAGCCGTAGAGACGCAGACCGATGTGCAAATCTTCTTTGTCAGGAGCCGTGGCGATGAACTCACTGAGCACCTGCTTGGCGGCATCAATGCGGTAACGGCCATCCGACAGTTTATTCCACATGGAACCTGAGCAATCCAAGATCAGCTCCACGGATGTAGGCTCCGCGCGGGAAACCAAGGAAGTCAGTAGAAGGCAGGCTAAGAGGGAAGAAAATCGCATAGAGTAAGACTTGGTAGGGAACAGGCTCAAAGTGTTCAAGTAACACATTAGATACGCTTTTTTTAAACCTGAGTAGCAATCCTTGTTGCATAAGTTCGCGCTGCCATTAAATGCAAATATATTGCGTTATGAAAACAGCTCATCCCACTTCGCGTCTGCCCGTCACCGTTCTCTCAGGCTTTCTAGGTGCCGGAAAGACCACGCTGTTGAACCACATCCTCCGCAATCGCGATGGGCGTAAGGTGGCCGTCATCGTCAATGACATGAGTGAGGTGAATGTGGATGCTCAACTGGTAAAATCTGGTGATGCAAAACTGAGCCGTACCGAGGAGAAGATGGTGGAGATGAGCAATGGCTGCATCTGCTGCACGCTCCGTGAAGATCTCATGCTGGAGGTGGGCAAACTGGCGCGTGAGGGCCGATTCGATGCCCTGGTGATCGAGTCCACGGGAGTTTCTGAACCCATGCCTGTGGCGGAGACCTTCACCTTTGAAGATGAATCAGGTCACTCGTTATCAGACATCGCCCAACTGGATACCATGGTCACGGTGGTGGATGCGCGAAATTTCTTGAATGATTATCACAGCACCGAGGATTTACAGGATCGCCAACTGGGCATGAGCGAAGAAGATGGCCGGACTCTAGCGCACCTGCTCACGGATCAGATCGAATTCGCGAACGTCATCCTCATCAATAAAACAGACTGCGTGGAGCCCGAAGATCTGGAGGAAATCCAAGGCATCATTCATGCGCTGAATCCCAAGGCCAAGGTGCATCTGACCCAAAATTCCGAGGTGCCATTGGAACAGGTGATGAAGACGGGCCTGTTTGATATGAGTGAAGCTGAGCAAAGCCAAGGTTGGTTAGACTCACTCAATGGTCACACGCCAGAGACGGAAGAATACGGCATCAGCAGTTTTGTGTATCGTGCCCATCGGCCCTTCCATCCGCAGCGCCTGCATGACCACTTAAAAACAGCTTGGGAGGGTGTGGTGCGTGCCAAGGGGCTTTTCTGGCTGGCTACACGCATGGAGTTAGCCGGGTATGTATCACAAGCGGGTGTCTTGAGAGATACGCGCGCCCTGGGTTTCTTCTGGTCAGCCGTTGATCGTGCGGAGTGGCCTCAGGATCAACAAAGCCTAACCGAAATTAAAAATAACAGTCGCGAACCCTATGGAGATCGCAGGCAAGAAATCGTCATCATTGGCCGCCACATGGATCAAGTGGAGTTGCGGGCAAAGTTCGACGCCTGCCTGCTGACAGATGAGGAGTATGACCAAGGTCCCGAAGTCTGGAGCACGTGGGCAGACCCCTTCCCGAGCTGGATGCCGGATTCAGTACAACCAGAGTCTGTGGAAGAATAGTCGAACACGATGAAGAGCATACCATTGGTGTTGATCGCTGGTTTTCTCGGAGCCGGAAAAACCACTTTTTTGAGCCAGCTTGCGGCTGAGCTGGAGAAGCGGGGGACTCCCTTCAGCATCGTTGTCAATGACTTCGTGGATGCGGAGGTGGATGCTGTGCGGCTGCGCACGCCGGGGGTGGAGGTACAGGCGCTCAGCGGGTCTTGTGTTTGTTGTAGTTCGTTGAATGAATTTCTTCAGGTATTGGGTGACATTGAAGTGCCTCCAGGTGGTGTGCTTTTGGTGGAGGCGAATGGAGCCTCAGACCTCATCAGCCTGATCACAGCTCTGGCTGCCCGTGGAGAAACCCAGCGTTTCACGTCCCCATTGCAGGTCACGATGTTAGACGCATCCCGCTGGCAAAAACGCGAGGATCACAATGAACTGGAGCGAGAGCAAATGCAGACAGCCACACACTGGATGCTGACTCACTTGGATCACGCAGAGGAAACTCGCATCGGTGAACTCAGAGCATGGGCTATCGACCAAAGCCCGCGTGCTCTGGAGACGGATGCTGAAAAGCTGGCAGATACCTTGAAATTTCTCTGTCTCTCCTCGCGCTTTAGACGCGTAGCCCCAGATCCTAAAAGCATGTTAGAAGACCGCTGGCAGGCTACCGCTGACCATCACCACCATCATGAGAATGAACGCGCTTTTACCGCCATGAAGGTGGACATTCCTTTCGTGGTCAAGCGACGGGATTTGGAGGAAACGCTGAGGGAACTGCCGGAAGAAGTCATTCGTGTCAAAGGTCTTTGCAGGCTGGCAGAACTGCCGACCATTCCGATGTCCTTTCAACATGTGAGGCCCCAGGCAGAGACCTGGTTTCTACCCATGTTGGGTAATTTGGGGGTCATTCCTACCGGGGTCATCATTGGGGTCGGTCTGCCAGTGCAAGATATCTCCCGCCGCTTTGCAGATCTGCCGTCAGCGGAGGTCAACCCAGGCTTCAAACCTTACGATTTGTGAAGTTGCCGCCTTCCTCATGAAAAAGCAGCTATGGCGCGGGCACTTGAATGACTTCACTCAGGCACTGGGGCAGCAAATGTTTTTCTGGGGCCGTGATGTACTTTACGGTAGCAATCTGCTGCTGAAGTATGGTTTTGAAAAGCATCCCTCAGCAGGACTGCAAGGGACTAGCTGCTATCGTAAACCCTGGCTAAAAGGTTTCATTGAGCTTCATGGCGCGTGCGCAGGCTTTTATGATTCTTCCCTGTCTTGTCCTGGTTTCCTTTTCATTCGTTCCGACAAACGTTGTTATACGCATCATCTCCAGAGTCCGGTGGTCCCTGGTCGGTATGATTATGAGTACCTCAAATCTGGCGATGTGAAGGAACTGCTGGAAGCGGGACGCAAGTTTGCCGCGTGGCTGGTGGACTATGAACAATGGGTGATCCACTTTTGCTGTGATCAACATCGGCAGGAATGTTTTCGGATGTTTAACCGACTACCTACGAGTCGCCCTTGGCTTTCACCTGATCTGGCGCTGCAATGGTTATGTCTGTTCGCTGAAGGTTCACCCACGCTGGAACGTGCGAGGGTGTGGTTTCATAAGCAGCCAAGTAGATGGCCTCCATCTCCTTCAGTCCACCTGCCGGAGGTTAGTCGGCCAAGGGTCCTCAAAATGTCCCCCAGACTCCCAGTGGAGGATCTCTGACTCCGAGCAAAAGCACTGCTCAAGCTCCTTTACAAACCGTGCTCTCTCTTCCAAGGCTCCGATGATGGTCAGTTCATTGAGACGGTCACCATAACGCGGGTGGGCCTCTTTGAGCTGCGTGGCTAGAACGGCTTTCTCCTCAGACAGCAACTTACCGAGAGGATCCTTCACCACGGCGGCTCGCCAATAGGCCAGCAGTTCCAGATCAATGCCGCCAGCGGCTTGATTCCACAACAGAACCTGATCGTCTCTGGATGCCAGCCAGATAAAGCCCTTGCTGCGATGGATGCCTGTGGTCAGGCGAGTGCGAAAGAGTCTCCAGAGACGATCTGGATGCAGTGGCCGAGGATCGCTGATGACGGTGCTGCCAATGTCATAGTCAGTCGGCTCTCCAGGCTGCAAAGCCGTGTCGTCAAGCCAAGGTTCCGCGAGGGTCAAAGCACGCTGGAGACTAAAGCTATCCTGATCCAGAAGGAGGGCGGGTTCCAGCTTACCACGGACCACTTTGTGAACCTCTGCCTCTGGATTTAGAATCTCCAGGCACTTGTGGACCAGGGGTAGATCTTCCTGAGATAAGCGATCCGTCTTCGTCAATAAAATCAAGCTGGCAAACTGGATCTGCTCAGCCAGCAGATTAGCTGTGGTGCGCTGGTCATGGTCTTGGTTATGAATAAGCTGACGAAAGAGCTCCTGGCCGGAACCAAAGTCTTCCACAAAAGCACGAGCATCCACCAAGGTCACAAAGGTGGCGAGCTGGCAGTCTGAATGCTGGCAGACCTCCTCAATCAAGGGCCAAGGGTGTGTACTCCCAGAGGTCTCGATGACGACTTCCTTCACCCCCGTTTGCTTCATCTGGTCAAGAGCTGAAGCGAGCGCCCCGCGTTGTCCACCACTGATAGATCCCGAATGCACACTGACCAGCGTGCCCTCTTTTTCAGAAACCCGATGTGCTGCACGCATGAGATCACCATCTACCTCTAGCTCTGCAAGATCATTCACAATCACGCCAAGTGAACGCCCGTCAGCTTCTCTTAGTAGGCGGCGTAGGAGCGTGGTTTTACCAGAACCTAGAAAACCTGAAATGATGATGACACGCATGCTGAGACTAGCATGTGCGCCATTGTTTAATATGCAATTAAATTGCGTTAGAAGAAGTCGTTCTCAAAGCTTCATGCCGTCCCCTGCCCCCCAAGGCTCTAAGTTTTGAAGCTTTTTGTTAGCCAAAGCGGCATAGCATTCTGGCAGATCAAAATGGGCCAGCACATGGGGCAGCATGATGGCATAAGGCCATTGGTAGGCAGGATCTTCGGCGATCTCGCTGAAGGAGGCGAGTGCGTTTTTCAGGCTCACTTGTTTCACCTCGTCTGATAACAAAGCTGCGAAAGCTGCGACGAGCGCACCCCAGCCACGACCTGCTAAGTGCACTTCCTGATGACCTGCGGCACGCAGAGCCTGGATCACACGCAGGACGTCAAAGACGCGTTGGCCTAACAAAGGACGATCCAACATTAGCCCATGAGCGGCATAAAAATAATGGCTGCCGTAGGGTTTCAGAAACTGGTCTGCCCCACAGGTGTCTGGCTGGGAATCACCGATGCCACGGACATCGCAAGCATAGAAAGCGGACTCGGGCTCGGCTTGTAGAAGCTCCTGCACCAGCGGCTCTGAGCGCGTTTCGGCATCGGCGGAATGATGGGAGATGTAAAGCACGGCGCGTTTAGCAGCTCCTGGCATTCGCGAGGTCAAGGCTTCTTCCTGCAAGCGGGTGACTAAAGCGTGGATGCCCGGTTCTGTTTCGACCGTGTAGATGCAATAGGCTTTGGCTGGGTATTTGCGGGAACCGACGCTGCGCAAGATGCCGTAGTCTGGCGCGGACTGCGGGAGTTCCGGCAGGCGCAAAACTTCACGCACGGCTGTTTTCAAGGCGGCTCCTTTGAGCCCTGGACGCTGTGCGGCTAAAGCCCGTGCTTTTTCCTGGGTGAACGACATGAGCGTGCGTGAGTTTAGCTCTGCCACTTGTCCCTTTGGCGTACACCACAGCGTCTCATCTTTTTCGATCAAGAGGGTTGGCTCGGCATGTTCTTGGGAGACTCCGGTGACCTTGTTGAAGAATCCATACATGGCCTCTCGATTTGACTGAGAATAACCGTGTGGATCTGGGCCGACGTGAAGCTGGATGTTCTCAGGCTTGCCTAACAAGGTGTATAATATTTTCAGTCGCTCATAGGCTTCCGCCGAACCACGAGTGTCGAAAAAGTCTTTCTCTTGGGACAGAATCAGCACTGGCTTGGGAGCCATGGCTGCGAGGAAGTCGGCATGATCCAGGCCTAGAGCTAAGGCTTGCGGCGGGCACTGCTCCGTATCCGCTGGCAGTTCGTTTTCCACATTGCGCCGAAAAGTGGTCACAAAGCAGGAGGGAGCACCCATGGTGAAACGTGGTTCCAGCCCACAGAGCCAAGTGGTTTGAGTGCCACCACCGGAGTTTCCGGTGACTCCTAAATGTTGCGGGTCCACTTCAGCGCGCGTCAGCAGGTAGTCCAGCGCACGGATGCCATCCCAGGCAAACCAAGAGCCTAAAAACTCGCCCACCAAAGTCTGCGAATTACCCATTTGAATGTGCTCAGAAACCCCACCGCCGAGACGTGATTTCAGACTGCCTTCTTTGAGATATTGAAAGCGCTCTCCCTGACCGACGGGATCTATGATGAAGCAAATATGTCCCTGTCTGGCTAAGCCCTGAGCAAAGCTTTGATAGGCTTCTGCGGCCTTGCCATTCTGGGAGTGACCACAGACACCGACGGTGGCAGGTAGCCTGCCTGAACGGCCTTTCGGCACATACAGATTTCCGGTGACGAGGTAGCCTGGACGACTTTCGAACACGATGTTTTCGATCCGATAAACATCTCGTTCAACCACCTGCGTGACCTTGGCATTCAGAGGGGTCTTTTCTGGCATAGGACCAAAGCTTTGGCGAATGCGCTCCTGGACGCTTTTCACATAGGCTTCGGCCTCTGCTTTGGTTTTCAAAGCGGCCCTTTTTTCATCACCCTGGGCCTCGATTTCACGCATCTGATCCACCAGCCACTCCTGCATCATTCGTGGAAAGCGATTCAGCGGGGGCAGGGCTGGTGCTACGGCGGTCTTGGCTACGGCCTCTGCTGCGGAGACGGTGCTGGCTGTCCATTGAGAAACCAAAGGCAGGCCCAGAAGGCTCAGGCCCGTGGTCTGCAAAAAGTCACGGCGGGGTGTGGTCGGGAGTCGGGACATGAGGATGGAAAGTACCCCTCCAGCAGGGTCATTCTTTCCCTCCATATATATCAGAACCCGATACGAAAAGACCCACCGCATCCCTGACTGGCAGGGTGGCGGTGGGTCGAAGACTTTAATTTAAGGGGACTTCCATAAACTCATTTTATGGAGAACAGCCGTCTCGGCTGTTTAGACACAGGCAAGATGCCTGTGCTCCATGCTTGAGTTATGGAGGACAGTTGTTTCGGCTGTTTAGACACAGGCAAGATGCCCGTGCTCCATGTTCGAGTTATGGAGGACAGTTGTTTCGGCTGTTTAGACACAGGCAAGATGCCAATAGTGTTCGGCAAGGAAAATGCTTTGGG
>JAOZVT010000453.1 GCA_025869455.1 Prosthecobacter sp. | reverse complement strand
GCCCTTTTTAGGCCTTTTTAGCCGACGTCGGAGCGGCTTTTTTTAGATGCAGGAGGTAACGATAACCTAGCAACAAAGCCACCACGACAGCAAACAACAAAGGGTAAGTCACATCTGACTTCACGATGATGTAGTAATGAATCACGCCACCGATGGTGATATAATAGGTTAGGCGATGCAACTGCCCCCAGCGCTTACCACCGAGTTTCTTGATCATAGCATTCGTAGAGGTCACGGCTAAAGGAACCATGAGAAGAAAACTGAACATGCCAATGGCGATAAAGGGCCTCTTATACACATCTGCCAAGACCGTTTGCAACTGCCAGTCCCGGTCAAAAGCCAGGTAAGTAAGCAAATGCGCTAGACCATAAAAAAACGCATACAGCCCCAGGAGGCGACGTTGTTTCAGCAGCCAGTTCCAGCCAAACATTTTACGCAAGGGCGTAACCATGAGTGTGATCACCAGAAAGACCAGAGTCAGCACTCCTGTCGAACGCGTCAGGAACTCCACAGGATTGGCCCCTAACTGACCACGCCACGCATCCAGCAAAATGAGCAAGGCAGGCAGCAGACCATTAAAAAGGAAGAGCTGCCGATGAAAACGGGTATCGCTGCTAAGGGTCATGGCCACATTAAAAGTTCTTTTTGAGATCCATGCCCGCATACAGGTGAGCCACCTGATCGGCATAACCATTAAACATCAAGGTTTCACGCGTGCCCGCTTCCCCAATCCGGCGCTCGCGAGCCTGGGACCAGCGTGGGTGAGCCACCGTAGGATTCACGTTGGAGTAAAAACCATACTCTCGTGCATTGGCGATGTTCCATGTCGTGGGAGGCTCTTTATCCGTGAGGGTAATTTTAACGATCGATTTGATGCTCTTAAAGCCATATTTCCACGGCACGACCAAGCGGATAGGCGCACCGTTTTGGTTAGGCAGTGTTTTGCCATACAGCCCGGTGGCTAGCAAGGTCAGCGGATGCATGGCCTCATCCAGTCTCAAGCCTTCGACATAAGGCAGGTCAATGCCCGCATAGCGTGCATCTGGCATCTGCTTTTCATCAAAGTAAGTTTCAAACGCCACATACTTCGCCTGACTCAGCGGCTGCGCTTTCTCCAGCAGTCTAGACAAAGGAAAGCCCACCCAAGGGATGAC
>JAOZVT010000452.1 GCA_025869455.1 Prosthecobacter sp. | reverse complement strand
CAACCGCCGCCAACCACTACACAGCAAACGAAACGAATATATTGAGCGGTGGCTTTAGCGAATCACTGCTAGACAAAAGCAGCTCCGAATATGCAATTCTCGAAATTATCCGAGAGTTTGTGTCAACAAAAGTCTATACCGCACGAGAAGCCGAGATGCTCGAACTGGCGGGCAATAGCGCAATTTCGGGAATATTGGAAAAACTCAAGCCTATTCTAGACTTACCAAAAGACTCATTCGAAGCCCTCATGGATGAGGACAATAAAAAAATAAAAATACTTGGCCTTCATACGGAAAAGCGCCTATTGCACCTCATCCCAACACAATGCAAGAAATGCTACCGCAGTCAGACTCTCGTAAACCCTAACCTTGAGTGGTTTAACAGGGCACACCTAGTAATCGACTATATTTCCGGCATGACCGATGATTATGCTCTCGACATTTACCAAAAGTTGTCAGGAATAAAAATCACATGATTACTCAAGAGTCTCACCCCTCTGTAGCTGTAACAGAATTTCTATCCGCGGCGCATCCATCCGCAAAAATAGAAATGAGTATATACGAACACTTCCCACAAAGCATACTGGACAAAAGATACACTTTCAATAAAGACATCAACCTTGTTAATGAAGATTTTTTGAAAGAAATACAATCTAGCCTCACCCCACAAGAAGAGCTCGCAGTACACTCACGAATAGTCATTAACAAGAAGGTATTTCATATACCCATGATTGACTTCTGCTGCACAAGAGACACATTGTCAGAGTTCCGATCAACGACACTAAGCATCCTCCCCAAGAAAATATGCAATGAGTTTTTAATTTATAACTCAGGGAATTCTTTGCATGGATATGGCCTTACATTGTTACCCAGCAACAAGTGGATCGACTACCTTGGAAGACTATTACTCCTAAACCTACCAAGCCGCCCACCGATAGTGGATAGTCGCTGGGTTGGTCATCGGCTTCGGGCGGGTTATGCGAGTCTACGCTGGAGTAACAACACCAGTGCACACAGATCTCCTCCAAAACTAATAGCGACGCTTAATACTATTTGACATCAAATAGCTGTTACTTCATTTAAGCGAGGTAGTCCCGGACGTGACGCGTGGAAAAGGCTTCGCCGTTTTCCACCCTACCTCCGGCAACGTCGATGCGTCGGCGGTGTGGGCGGTTGAGATGTCGTAGGGTGGATAAC
>JAOZVT010000451.1 GCA_025869455.1 Prosthecobacter sp. | reverse complement strand
ATGGGCGGACGGTTTCTGGACTGGCTGGGCGCTGGACGTCGACCAGACCTTCAAGGTCGGCAACGAAGTCAGCATCACTGAACGGAAAACCGAAACAGGTGCGGTAAAGACCTATGCCACTTGCCCGTTGGTAGGTGACTTCACGCTGATTCATATGTTCGAGTCGGCGCGCTTCGTGCCGATTGGCAATACGCCGGTAAAACTTGAGCCAGTCACCAAAGGTACCTTTTACGACGACGTTACCGGCCCGGTCATCGAAACCATGATCGGCCCGAGCGGTATCAAAGTGATCGAGGGGGCCAAGAAGGGCCAGACCTATCGCATTACGTTTTTCCCCAACGTATCCCAGAATGACGTCAAAGCGCTCTATAACTCCTATCAAGGCGTTATCAGCAAGCTTGATGGCTGGTTGCAGAGCGAATGGTCAAGCAAGTTTCAGCCGCAATGGGCCAGTTACTCTGCAGCCGATCGCGCCGGACGTTCGGTGATTTTGCTCAAACGCGCCCTGGAGGGGTTTGAAAAGGCTCTGTTGCAGCTGTGGGATGACATCAAAAGCTTGTTCGAGCTACTCGCCAATCCGAGGAAAAATTACGAAAAGCTGAAAAAGTACCTGTCGGACGTCGAGATCGACAAACTCTATGCAGCCTCCAAGGAGTCGATTGCTTCAGGGCTGTTGATCCTCAGCGACGAGCCGCTGATGTTCATCTACGTCTCCGCCATTGTTGCTTGGGTCGGCATGCTACCGCCGCAGGTTGTTGTCGACGTGATGACTGCCATCGCCTCGGAATTCCTGATCAACGTACTGGTGGGCATCTGCCTGACAGGTGGCGCCGGACTGGCCGTGAGAGCGGGCACCAAAGTCCTCTCCACCGTCAAATCCGGAGAAGCCATCAAGTATCTTGAAGACCTCGCGTCTACCTTGATGACACTCAGCAACAAGCACGCCCTGCCCGCCCATGCGCAAGTGTCGAAACCAATCATCGCTAGCGCCAAGAATGTGCCGATGAAGCCTGCCAAAACCGCAGCGCTGAAAATCGATGAAGCTACCACTGAAGCGCCAAAAGCTGGCTCGCGCAAGGCTGAACCCAAGAGCCAACTAGAGGGACTGTCTCCCACAAAACAACTGCCTAAAACTGCAGATACTCCGAAACAGGAAGTCAAAGACGCCTCTTCGTTCCCAAGGGACAAGAAAAAGAA
>JAOZVT010000450.1 GCA_025869455.1 Prosthecobacter sp. | reverse complement strand
ATGGATGTTGTGGATGAACAAATCGATGCCGTTTCGCAATCCATGTTAGGCCTCACCTTGGCTTGTGCACGCTGTCATGATCACAAATTTGATCCCGTGACCCAGCGTGATTATTACGCGCTGGCGGGCATCTTCCTGAGCAGTGAAACGCTGTATGGCACCCATGCCCAGCAGCAGAATAACAATCCGAGTAGCCTTATTGAGTTAGATCCTGAGGCTGAGCAAATCTCTGCCCTCGCCGGCATTTCTCCTTCAGAAGTGGCGGAGCTAAAAAGCCGCTATGAAGCCGCCGAAAAACAGGCTGAGGAAGTTCAGCGTGAGGTCGTGGCTCAGCGCATGGAGGATCGTAACAGCAATGCCGCCGTCAGCTTTATCAAGGTCCGTGCAGCACGGGATCGTTCAGAAACCGTGAAGGCTGACCTTGAGCAATTTCATGAGGATGGCTCTCCGCGTACGCTTGCTATGGGCGTTCTGGATAGCTCCCGCCCCGTCAATGCACCAGTGCTGATTCGGGGTGATATCAAGCAGCCGGGCGAAGTTGTGCCCCGTGGTCTTGTGGAGGTGCTTTGCGCCAAAGGAGAACCTCTGAACATCAGCCAGGGCAGTGGTCGTCTTGACCTCGCTTACTTCATCTCTTCTAAGGACAATCCACTCACTGCCCGTGTCATGGTGAACCGGATTTGGCTCAAACTCATGGGCTCAGGCCTTGTCTCCACACCGGATAACTTCGGTGTCATGGGGCAGAAGCCGACTCACCCCGAATTGTTAGACTATCTGGCCATCTCCTTCATGAATCAAGGCTGGTCCGTGAAACAACTGATCCGCCAGATCATGCTGAGCCGCACTTATCAGATGGCCTCCACCTACGATGCCCAAAACTTCGCGGTGGACCCAGATAATAAACTCCACTGGCGCATGGATCAGCGTCGCCTGGATGCGGAAGCCATTCGGGATGCCATGCTGGCCATCAGTGGCACACTCAATCTCTATCCGGTGGATGGCTCCCCGGTTGCCAGGGCAACGGAGGGGCGTGAGGGTATGTTTACCCTGCTGCGTGATGTTAATTCAAAGCCATACAATTACCGCAGTATCTACCTGCCGATCATCCGGGACCAAGTGCCAGAGATTCTCAATGTCTTCGATTTCCCAGATGCCAGCTTGGTCAATGGCGAGCGTGACAATACCAACGTCCCCAGT
>JAOZVT010000449.1 GCA_025869455.1 Prosthecobacter sp. | reverse complement strand
GGATGTACATGTTGTCGAGTGAAGCCTCGATGAGTGCGACAATTTCCTCAAGATTGGGGAACAATAGGGGACGTACCACGAATAAAATCTTAGTCATCGAAATCGTATCGAAATCGTGGTCTGTCCCCAATTGTCCTCTTATTGTTACTCTCACCGCGCCGAACAAGCTTGCCGTACGCGCCGGCGCCTCGCTCGCCCTGCTGCCAAGCTGTCTTCTCAAGGCTTGGCCTGGAGCCTGGTGATGACGCTGCTGAACTGGAAGTGGTCGCCCCTGAACAATAGGGGACGTACCACGAATAACATCTTAGTCGAAATCGTATCGAAATCGTGGTCTGTCCCCTATTTCCCTACCAAGAATGCAAGAAAGACAATAATAGGGGACAGACCACGATTTTGAAAACTAAGATGTTATTCGTGGTACGTCCCCATTGGTACGTCCCCATCGTTGCTTAGTTTTCCGTCCCGCCGTTTTCCTTTGATGCGGAATTAATTAGGACAGACCCCATCAATTCCTCTGGAATGAAGGCTTCGGTCAACCTATTCATAATGTGACCACATTCTAAGCACCCGAACAACGCGCTCACTGGTGAAAACTTCGTAGACCAGCCGGTGCTGGATGTTGATGCGTCGAGAGTACGCGCCCGCAAGATCGCCAACCAGTTTTTCATAGGGCGGCGGGTTCTGAAATGGATCGCTGGCCAGAATAGCGAGCAAATTTTGAGCCTTCGGCTTCAGACCTGCGGCGGCCAACTTCTTCGCGTCTTTTTCTGCGTACCTGGAAAAGACGACTTGCCAGCTCACCAGTTGAGCTCCTTCACACTTGCACCAAGAGGTTCAGCCATGCTTTCCTTGATCGACTCGCGCATGCCTGGAACAGACAACAGGTAAAGAGTCTCCTGGATGGATTGCCAATCCTCGGCTGACAACAAGACTGCGTTGGCGCGTTTGCCGGCTATATGGATGGGCTGGTGAGACTCGGCAGCCTGATCGATGAGGCGATACAGGTTTGCCCTTGCTTCGCTTGCAGTTAATGTCGTCATGATGCTCTCCAAAGAGTGGTACGGTACGTATTTGCGTACGAAACGTCAATGAGGCGCCATGTTGCTGAATATTCAAGGTGAGCCGACCGCGGAGGTGGGCAGCTCATGAACACCGCCTCCCCCTCACCCCTCCAGACCGAATGGGCCACGCTGCAGCAGG
>JAOZVT010000448.1 GCA_025869455.1 Prosthecobacter sp. | reverse complement strand
AGACGCTGATTGCATTCGCGTTGTGGTGGTTTGACTGGAGTTATGTTGTGTGCTTTTCCGTTCTCCTGCTGAACCCGCTTCCCACTTAGAAACCTGAAGCTCACACCTTTCCACCCATGAAAACACGACTCGAAGACCTCATCCAAAAAGCCAGCGTGGCCCAGCCACCGGAGCAGCTTTCACGCTCAAACTGGACACCCTACCTGCCCATCATTCGCATCCTCATGGAGGAGCGCGCGCACAGCTTGATCGCCGCTGTGGAGTGGCTGGTGGCACAGGGGGAGATCCCGAAAAACGAGCAGGCCAAAGCCTACCGTGCCCTGCGGCAGATCCTGGCGCGGCGGGAGGCAAAAAAGCTGCGTCAGCAGGCCCGCCTGCACCGGCCACCGCCGCCCAAGACGCCCCCTCAAACGACGCCCCCCGAAGCCTCTTTCACCGCCACCAGTCCAGCCACCTTCACCACGAACTCCCTCCCCGAATCCGCCGCATGAAACGCATCAATTTTGA
Organism: Prosthecobacter sp.; assembly: GCA_025869455.1. Classification (GTDB taxonomy): domain Bacteria; phylum Verrucomicrobiota; class Verrucomicrobiia; order Verrucomicrobiales; family Verrucomicrobiaceae; genus Prosthecobacter. The sequence goes on along the minus strand of JAOZVT010000448.1, from coordinate 6,650 downwards.
CCTCCTCCGCGCTGAAGAAGAACTGGCCGGTGCCCGCCAATGCATCGTCTGCCTCTGTGGTGCCACGCTCACCTCCAGCGGCGCGGCCATCCTGTTTAAGTTCGATGCCATGCCCACCTGGGGCATGGCGGTGGCCAGCGTCCTGCTGCTGCTTTTTCTCCTGGTCGGCACCCTGTACGCCTTCCTGCCCACCCTGCGGGAAAATCGCTATCACGCAGGCCACCGCAGCCGTCATCGTCACCACGTGGAAACCACCCCCTGTGAGGATCCCGAATGAGTCAGGGCGCATCCCCATGGAGCGCACGCGTCCCGCGTGCTGTTTCCTGCGTCTCGCGGGAAACCGTTCTCACACTTCGCCCTCCCATGACATCCCGCCTACAAACTCGACATCGTTTGTTACGCATCTTTCAGGGGGCGAACGATGCCGACGAGACGTCGGCGCTCCCAGTACTTCCCCGTGGAGCGCACGCGTCCCGCGTGCTGTTTCCTGCGTCTCGCGGGAAACCGTTCTCACACTTCGCCCTCCCATGACATCCCGCCTACAAACTCGACATCGTTTGTTACGCATCTTTCAGGGGGCGAACGATGCCGACGAGACGTCGGCGCTCCCAGTAAGGGCTTGGTGGCTCGATGGCGGAGAGCTTTCGTGGTGCACCCTGGCCAGTTGCGGCGCAACGGGCCTACTTGGGGCAGACCGCACAGGGCCTCGCCACCCCGGCGCTGAGATAGGATGACTAGGACCTAGGAGCCCCTTTTGACCACCGCCTTCGTCCTGAAAACCGATCCCTGAAAACTGATCACTGAATACTGATCACTGAATACTGAAACCCGATCCCTGAAAAAAAGATCGTTAAACATCACAAAACATCCGCTACCCCATGAACACCCTTTACCATCCTCTGCCATCTCCCGCCTTGGGCGGACGGCGTGTCCGTGAGCCTCGCGTGCCAGGGCGGGTGCGGCGCGTGGCGTATTACGGGCCGCTGGCCATCACGTATGATTGCCACGATTCCCCCGTGGATGGCGAGGTGGATCGCGACGTCTTAGACATCGCGTTTGTCCCCAATGCCTGGGCGGGTGGTGAACCACACGTGGAGCAGCCGGATAAGCTGGTGAACGAAACCCTGGAGGCGCTGCAAGAGGCGCTCAGCATCACGCTGGATGAACTCATCGAAAACGCGCCCCGCCGCGAGGAGGCCGACGAATGAAGGCCCTCCATCTCGAGCTGCCAATCCGTACTGGGAGCGCCGACGTCTCGTCGGCATCGTCCGCCCCAACGCACCTCGTCCACCCAGAAAATTCCACCGCAAGAGATAAGAAGACCGCAGAGAAGCATTTATCAACGGTCTTTCTCTGCGGTCTTCCTCTCTCTTGCGGTGCTCCTCTCCCTGATCCGCGCCAGCAGGTGGGCGAATGGTCTGGGGGTTTCGAGCTGCCAGAGCAGCCCGAGAGGAGCGCGGACATTCGCTTCGCGGCTGCGCACCTGTCCGCAACGTCCGCCCCACCCCACGCCGCCTCCCGCGAAGCGTCCTTTCCATCGACCTCCCAGAACGGTTTCCCGCGAGGACGCAGGAAACAGCACGCGAGACGCGTGCGCCCCACGGGGAATCCCTCGCCCCCTAACCACACGCCAACCCTTTGTCAGAGAAACCTAACAAACAACAAAACAAAATACACGATCCCATTATGACCGAAAAAACGATCACCCGAAAAGTCAAATTTCTGATCTCTGAACTGCTCCGCCTGGAGCCAGAGGAGATCGACCCCGAGTGCGAACTGTCAGCCGATCTCGGGGCCGATAGCCTAGAGCTGACCGAGTTGGTCATGGCCATCGAGGAAGAGTTCGACGTGGACATCAGCGATGAAGAAGTCGAAGACATCCTGACCGTGCAGGACGTGATCGACTGGTTGTTAGAGAACCTGGATGACTGAACGTGGTCATCCGCGAATCCCCCCAGTACGCGAAAGGGTTTCTCCCGTGGAGCGCACGCGTCTCGCGTGCAGTTTCCTGCGTCTCGCGGGAAACCGTTCTGGCGGGGCGCAGCCTTTAAAATCCACGCCCTGGCGGGCGCGGCTATGGCATGTAGCCGCCTGCGCCAGCAGGTGGGCGGGTGGTCTTGCGCGTCGAACCACCAGAACGTGCGGGCAGGTGCGAAGCCGCGAAGCGAATGCCCGCATCACATCAGCATAAACAGGCCTAACAAATAGCGTCACAAGACGACCTCTAAGACTTATCAGACCTATGCGTCCTCCCCAAACTAATCACTGACCACCGACCACTGAATACTAATCACCGCCCCATGCACACACCTCCCTCCTGTCCCTCCAGCGTCACTTTGACGGTGGAACATCTGAGCGCTCTCTTGGCCGAGGTCGCGGCCCACGCGGTCAGCTCGGCGCTGCGGCTGGTGGCGGCCTCTGACGCGCCCGTTTCCAGTCCGTCAAGGCAAGCCAAAGCAGCGAGCCGATCCGCGCGGAATCGCCGGTATTACGAGGCCCGCAAACGCAAGCGGGCAGGGGAGGTGCCGCGAACCAGCACCCATTCCTCCGCCGCCCCGTTGGTAGGCCCCACGGGCCGAATCATGCCCACGGCTATCGACACCTTTCTGACGCCGGATTCAGACAAGCCGAGTCTGAATGCGGCCCCGCAGGACGATCTCTTTACCCCGTCAAGATTAACCAAAAGCATGGAAATGAACGTGCCCCATTCAGCCAATCACGCGTCTGATTCAGACGTAATACAGATGCTTTCAGACGTCGCACCCCAAGATTCAGACGGTTTTAAGACGCCTTCAGCCGCCCCCTCGTCTGAAGCCAACTCTTCCCCCTCGCCCCCGCCCTCGCCTCCTTCCCCCAGACCCCCATCCTCCACACCCACCCCCACGCCCCCATCTGCCTGCACGCCCGTACACGCGAGGCCTCAGGGGCAGAAATCAGCCCGCTCAAAAACAGCAGCAACAGCAGTAGAATCAGGAGAAGGGGAAAGGTTGATTAAGGAGCCGCCCAAGACGCTGAATCCCGCCTGGTTGCAGGCTTGGGTGGAAGATTCGCGCTATGCGGGCATCCCCGTTTTGGCGGAATATCAGCGCATGCATCAGTGGTATGCGACCCGTGATCTGCGACCGACTCAGCGAGCTTTTGAAAGTTGGTTAGACCGCTATGAGGCTCCGCTGCCTGCTCCGGTGAAAATGGGCCATGATGTCTCCTCCAGTTCGGGCCAAGCCGGACCCACGAAGAGCTTTTTTGCCGGAACCGTGGTGGATCGCATCGCCAAACGAAGCTGGCTTTCCGCCGGAGTTGCCTCTGCTGAGGTGAAGGGTTCCTGAATGTCACATGAGGATTAACAAAATGTATAAAATGGTGGTGGTGAAACTTCCCCACGCCCTGGCGTGTAGCTGCCTGCGCCAGCAGGTGGGCGGATGGTCTGGGGTTTCGATCTTCCAGAACGTGCGGGCAGGAGTGCCCACATCACTTCAGCTTCGTAGCTGGCTGCCCCCAAGTAGGCCCGTTGCGCTGCAACTGGCATCTCTGGAGGTGAAAGCTCTGCAAGCCCGAACTGCCAAGCTTTACTGGGAGCGCCGACGTCTCGTCGGCATCGTCCGCCCCAATTCGTGCTGTCCACTCAGAATTCTCACCGCAAGAGATAAGAAGACCGCAGAGAAGAAATTCTCCAAGGTCTTTCTCTGCGGTCTTCTTATCTCTTGCGGTGCAAGCTCTCCCCAATCCGTGCCAGCAAACATGGGCGAGGTGTGGTGGTGTTTCGACCTTCCAGAACGGTTTCCCGCGAGACGCAGGAAACGGCAGGCGAGACGCCCGCGCTCCACGGGGAAGTACTGGGAGCGCCGACGTCTCGTCGGCAACGTTCGCCCCCTGGAGGACACGCAGCAAGCAAGGGCGAGTGGTCTGGGGTTTCGAGCTTTCAGAACGGTTTCCCGCGAGACGCAGGAAACAGCACGCGAGACGCGTGCGCTCCACGGGGAGTTCGCCCAAGGGGGCTCGACTTTTTCGCAACACGTTATCTCCGAACGAGAGCGGTGTCGCCGAGACAAGGGTCTGCCCTTGCCTCTCTGCCACCGCACTCCAGGACGCTTCCGCGCCTAACAAAAGGTATGCCGATTAGACCTCTCCTTCTGCCTCTGAAAACCGATCACTGAATACTGATCACCGAACTCCCCCTTCCATGACTTCTTTACCCACACCTTCTCCGACCTTGACGCTCGAGCGCGAACGCACCTGCGTGGACTGTGGAAGGGTCTTTCATGGCTTGATCGGACTCTGCGGGGACTGTGGGACGGCGCGGGTGGAACGTGAGCAAGAGGTGCAGCGTTTGGCCCAACAAAAAGTGCGAAAAAAACGCTGGTTACAAATGTGCCCCCAACTGTATCAGGAGACGGATTGGGCCAATACGGCGTTGCGGCCAGACCTGGTGAAGCTAGCGCGCACCTGGCAGCCGGGGGAGGAAAAACACAGCCTGCTGCTGATGGGGGACACGGGTCTGGGGAAGACGCGCGTGGCCTTTGGCCTGCTGCAGCGCTTTCATGAAGCAGGCCGCAGTGTGTATGCCCTGCACGCGGGAGATGCCTGGGATCATGGCGATCACGTCCAGGGGCTGAGCAGTGCGGTGCGTCTGCAATACAGCGAGGAAATGCCGCTCATTGAGGCCTCGCGCGATTGCCTGCGCCGCGCCCGCACTTGCAGTCTGCTGCTGGTGGATGACCTGGGCAAAGAACGCGCCAGCGGCAACACAGGCCTGCTTAGCGAGGCCGTCAGTGAAGCCCTTTTCAACCTCATCGAGCACCGCCTCACGCATCGCCTACCGATGATCGTGACCACGAATGCCAACGGCCCCGCCCTAGAAACCCGCCTCGGCACCGATCGCGGCCCAGCCCTCCTCCGCCGCCTCAGCGAGGTCTGCATGGTGGTGGAGTGAAGGATCAATAAATGAATACTGGGCAGCTTAATGTGTCTATGCTAGATAGTCAGCTCTAGTGGTTATAAATGGCTCTAAATTAACTTTCCAATGGTCGCACGACAACTCATAGATCTTTTCCGCAGTCATGTGGAAGGGAATGACGAACGCTTCCGCACCACTATGCTTCAGGTGGCGGCGAATGAGGCGAGGAAGGGGCATGTCAATGTGGCTCAGGAAATTCAAAAGCTAGCCACGCGGGGGCCTCAAATTGTTCGGCATTCTACAAGCCAGCAGGGCAGCAATTCGGTTCCTTTTGGACGGCCTGACGGGGAAATGTCAGATCTTCTGGAGATGGTGGAGCCTCTGGTTGGGCTAAAGAATATGGTGCTGCCAGCGCCGCTGCGTTCACGCCTGGAAAGGGTGGTGCGTGAGCAAAAACATTTTTCCCGGCTACGGGAGCACGGCCTGATGCCGAGGAGGCGTCTCTTGCTGTTAGGGCCTCCGGGCTGTGGCAAAACGATGACGGCTCATGCGGTTGCGCATGATCTGGGGTTACCGCTCTTCGTTGTGCGTCTGGATGCGCTGTTTACGAAGTTTCTGGGCGAGACGGCTTCAAAACTGCGTCTGGTTTTCAATGCGATTGAACAGCAGCGGGCGGTCTTTCTTTTTGATGAATTTGATTCGTTGGTACTCAGCCGTGGTGGTCAGCATGATGTGGCGGAAATGCGTCGAGTGCTGAACAGCTTTCTGGTGTTTCTTGATCAGCTCCGCGGTCACAGTCTAGTGATTGCGGCCTCCAACCATCCCGAGGCTCTGGATGCGGCCTTGTTCCGGCGTTTCGATGATGTTTTGACTTACCATGCCCCCAGCCAGGACGAGCTGGCGGAGGTTTTGCGTGGCCGTTTATGCGGACAAGCAGGGGCTGAAAAATTGGACTGGCCGCAGATCCTGAAAACGGCTGATGGGCTGAGTTTTGCAGAGTGTGCACGTGCAGCAGATGATGCCATGAAGGAGCGTCTGATTGAGGAGCTTCCTTGTTTGACCACAGATGTGGTCGTTGCGGCAATAAAGGAGAGATCGGCCTCATCTCCTAATATCCAAGTGAAAAGAGTCTTGCGTAAATCGCCTAATGCGAAGAAGACAGTTAGATCTGGAAAAACTGGATAACCTATGCCCACTCGCTCTTCTCCACTTCGTCATTTTTTGTTAGGCGAGCAGTTTCGGGGGGCGGAAACATATACAAGCAGAAGGGACCCGCGATCACCACGAGTACCCGAGCGTTCCAGGCAAGCGCACGGCGGGAAGCTGAAAGCAGAACTCGCCTGCATTGAGACGTCTTATCCCCTAGGCCACTTTATTTTGCGTTTTGCTGATTCCTAAAAACACGGCCGCCTCCACAAGAACCTTGATGGCAGGTGAACATCCGCGAAATGCCATTTTCTGCAAAATAGCCTCCCCATGCTGCTCAATTGAACCACTGACCAGAGCATTGACAAATGAACTGTTTGCGATTCTGACATCGGTGAAATCCAGAACTATTTTCTCACAGAGGTCCACGTACGGACTGATTCGCTGCATACGAAAGTCTGCAGCACGATGCCCGTCTGAAAGGCGGGTGCCCAGTTCTTCGGAAAGTTGCAATTCCATATTCATCACTTCATTAATACGCAGACAATTCTGTAACATAGCGCTTTTTGTTCCACACTAAAACATAATATTTATTCAAAGAGTGCACGAT
>JAOZVT010000447.1 GCA_025869455.1 Prosthecobacter sp. | reverse complement strand
GGCATCCACCAATTGCCCTTACGACACTTAATCGTTCTCATTGCCAATGCTCATCATCTATTGGGTTTGGAATTCCTATCCTCCTCGCTTGCGCTCGAAGGGGTTCCAAACCTGACCATACGGACAAGCCGCATACCCAGACCCCAAAAACCAGGTTACCTTTTACAACCCGGTTCATTCGACAATGCCATCGACGTGTTCGATGGATCCGCTTTATTGGAGCTACGCCGAGCAGCTCACTTGCGGTCCATCTTAAGACCAGCTTCTCGAGATCAAATCCGGTACCGCGCGGTCAGGCAACGGTAATCCGACCATCCATCAGACGATGCCCAAAAGGACAACGAACAACGGACGATCCAGAGTGACAAGCTTCCTTCCTACCTCCAATCCCTCACCAATCTCAGGCCGGCTAGGCCTTCAAAGGGTTCGTCGGGAAAGGGCTCGGACATGGGTAAAACCCATACCTGGAAGCCTCCAGATCAATCTTCTCTTCACAATTTTGCAGAACAGGCAGCACCTCATCGAAGTGATGCAAACTTTTATTTCTTCAAAGACAAGGATGTTTTCCACTCGCATCAACACCAAAACCTTGGTGGAGCTGAGCGGGATCGAACCGCTGACCCCCTGCTTGCAAAGCAGGTGCTCTCCCAGCTGAGCTACAGCCCCATTCAGGTTCGCACCTCTAGCAAATGCAAGAGATCCGTCAACGCTTGACCAGTCACCCCAAAACCAACCATTCGGCTGCGCACCCTTGCAGGGCGCAAGCCCGTCGCCGATCGTTCGGCGCGCCGTCCGCAGGCAAGCGATCGAAGATCGCGTCATTGCCGTGAGGACAAAACATGGTGGGCCCGGGTAGACTCGAACTACCGACCCCACGCTTATCAAGCGTGTGCTCTAACCAACTGAGCTACGGGCCCATAAGGGTTGAACAACACGAAGACCGCCGGATACCCAAAGGCATCCAAGCGACCAAAGCGTGGTCCTTGTCTTTTGAAGAAAGAGAAACGTAGACGGCGGCTCGCGCCATACCGAAAGGACATTGAAGTCTCTCACGGCGTATTGCGTTTCGATGGTCACCTGACTGGTGCCATCTATTGTTCTAAAAAGCACGGGAAGGTTCATCCCAATCAAGTTGGGCGTCTTACCAGTTCCACAGCTTCCTTAGAAAGGAGGTGATCCAGCCGCAGGTTCCCCTACGGCTAC
>JAOZVT010000446.1 GCA_025869455.1 Prosthecobacter sp. | reverse complement strand
ACCATCCCCGCCCACATTCAGTTTTGGGATGTGACCCTCACCTGCCTCATTTCCCTCGTCCTGTGCATCGTGGCGGGTTTGATCCCCGCCTGGTTCGCTGCCCGGGTGGAACCTGCCGTCGCCTTGAGAGACTGAGCCTACCCCGAGACATGCTTTCTAACGCCCCCTTCTTCCTAGCTCTGCGCTACCTGCGCCCAAAGCGTTCCTTCGTTTCCATCATCACCCTCATTTCCATCCTGGGAGTGATGCTGGGAGTGGGTGTGCTGGTCGTCGTCATGTCCGTCTTCAAAGGCTGGCAGGTCGAGTTTAAAAAACTACTGCTCGGGTTCGAACCTCACATCGTCTTAGTACAAGATGCGCGCTACACGGGAACGCTACCCGAAGGCGCGCCGCCGCCTTTCCGGTCAAACTGGCGTGACGTGCTCAAAGAAATGAAAACCCTGCCGGGAGTCGTCTCCGCCACCCCCATGGCAGAAGGAATAATCGCCGCCCGTTTTGGCAACTCCGACCCTGAAGCCACAGAAATCTTTGGCCTGCGAGATGACTCTGACAACGGCCTCTTGGCGAAGCTGGCCAAGCACCGCATGGAGGGTGAGTTTAACCTCAAGGATGACAACATCATCATCACCGACAAGATGGCCAAAAAGCTCCAGGTCAAAGTCGGTGACGTGCTCTCCATCCTAGCCACAGACACCATCCGCCAGATGATCCATGATCTGCGCACGGCGGAAGAAACCACCGACCCGCAGCAGGCCAAAACCGCCCGGGATGAAATCGTCGTCCTGCCAAGGGATCTCACGGTGGTGGCCATCCTCCGCGCCGACACTGCTGGGGAACGCTGCTACGCGCCCCTGAACGTCGCCCAGGAACTCTTCAATCTGGAAGGAGACATCAGCAGCATCGAAATCGAACTGGCCGACCCTGATCTGGCGGGAACCTTTGCCGAAAACCTCTACAACTCCGACACCCTGCCCATGGACTGGAATGTCCGTACCTGGAGTGATGAGCACCAAGATCGCCTGCAATCCGTGGAAAATCAGCAGTCGCTCATGTACTTCCTGCTCGTCTTCATCATGCTCGTGGCCGCCATTTCCGTGATGAACACCACCATCACCGTCACTGTGCAAAAGCGGCGTGAAATCGGCATCCTCACCGCCCTGGGCAGTCGCTCCATGCAGATCATCTCCATCTTCCTCACCCAGGCCGGCATCGTGGCCGTCGTCGGTATCGGTTTGGGGTTGGCTGGCGGCATGACCGTCCTGCATTTTAGAAACGATCTGCGGGATTTTTTCTCCCGAGTGTTCAAGCGCGACTTCTTCCCCCAGGACATCTATTTCCTCAGTGAGATCCCCTCCCACGTGGAGTTCATCGACCTCGCTTCCATCTGCGGACTAGCCGTCATCCTCTGCCTGCTCGCCGCGCTGATTCCAGCCTGGTTTGCCGCCAAGGTGGACCCTGCCGTGGCCCTACGTGACTGAGGCCAGAACGCAGAAACCTCTTCTTCGCTGAAAACCGCCCCGGTATTCAGCGTTCCCCATTGCTCTCCATGACACGTTTTACCCTTTCTGCCACCGCCCTCCTCCTGCTCGCCTCCTGTGGAGAAGACAAGAAACCTGAGCCTGCCGCCGCCACTCCAGCCCCAGCAACCGCCGCCCCTACCGTCGCAGCCACCCCCAAGCCGGAAGAAAGCCCACCTGCTGCCCCAAAAAAAATCTACTGGTCCGCAGATGCCCTTCAAACCGAGATCAAATACTACAATCCTGAGTACGAAAAGAATGGTGAGTTCAGCATCGAAGAAGGCAACCCCATCGCCCTGAACCTACGCGGAGCCAAGATCACCAACCTCGTCTTTCTGGAGAAGCTCAGCCCCCTCGCCCTGGATCTCAGCGACACGCCCATCAAGGACATTCGCCCCCTCCAAGGCATGAAGCTCGTTGAGCTTTACCTGGAAGACAGTCCCGTGACTGATCTCTCCCCCCTGCGCGGCATGCCGCTGGAAAAGCTCTACCTCAGCCGCACCCCCGTGGCAGACCTCAGCGCCCTTGAAGGCATGCCCTTGAGCGAACTCAATGTCGTGGATACCAAAGTCTCCAACGTTTCACCCCTCTCCAAAAGCCCCATCCAGATGCTCTGGCTCACCGGTGCCCCGGTCGAAAGCATCGCCGGACTCAAAGGTGTGCCGCTCGTCTCGCTGACCCTGCACCGCACCCAGGTGAAAGACCTCTCCCCGCTCAGCGGCAGTGCCCTCCAGCGCCTCCACATTGCGGAAACACCCGTGACCGATCTCACCCCACTGGCTGGCCTCCACCTCACCCGCCTCGTTTTCACCCCCGCCACCATTACCCAAGGCATGGATGTGGCCAAAGCCCTGCCCGTACAGGAAATTGGGACACGTTTTGATGAAACAGGCCGTGATCTGATGCCCCCTGAGGCCTTCTGGGCCCAGCTCGGTAAATAGATAACTCTAGCATGGAGCACGGGCATCCTGCCTGTGTCTAAACAACCGAGACGGCTACTCTCCATAAAAAATGAGTTTCGGACATCTCCTCTAGAGCATTGCCTACACGCTACGGCCCAGAGGCTGACATGATTACGGGTCAGTGGGGAGGTCGTCATGGCTGTGTCTATGCTTTACAAGGCAACACAAACTATGAACCCCCCACGTGTAAATGCCCAAAAAATCCAGATCGCCCTCCGTCTAGGGCTGATCCTGGTGACTCTGGGCCAGATCTGCAGTTGCAGCGGATTGCAACAAGTGGGGCAGACGCCTGCCCCACCGACGGTGAACCTAGCAGAACGGTCTCTGCTGGAGATGGATTTTGACGAAGCCAAAGCCATCAGTGCCCAGAGCACCCAAGTCGGCTCCCTTTTCCGCGTGGCAGCGGACCATGTGGAAATTCTGAAAACAGATCGCCAAGGACAACCCACCAAAGTTCGCGCCACGGGGCACGTCTTTGTGGACATGGCCCTGACCGAACGCGCTACCGCCCTCTGTGAAGAAGCCATCCTCACCCGGGGAGACGTCACCCTCAAAGGTCAGCCCATGGTGAAGCGCGGCAATCGCGTGGCCAAATCCAAAAATGCCAGCACCACCTTCTGGATCACCGAGGCCCGCCTCCATGCCACAGGTAGCTGCGAGCTCGCCCAGCTCGAAGCCCTCCCGGCACCGATGACGATGCTGATGGCCTCCAACGACTTCTTCCCCGTCCCAGAGCCCATGCTGCCCCCGACGACGGAGCCTTGGGTCGCCAACGCAGAAAACGTCCTGCTACCCGCACTCCCAGGGGCCAGTTTCCCCAGTAATTAGAGCTTAAGGCAAGGCTGACAGAGGCTTACTCAGTCGCCTTGATAATAAAGTCCTCCTCTCGCTGAAAAGGACCGCACTTTCCCCGTACTCCCTGCGGATGCGACCCTCTTTCCCTTTCGTCTGCGACAATGCTCTACTTTCTTCTAGTCAGTAGATAGACCGGGGCTTAATGGTCCTCATGATGCCGCCACCCTTACCCAACAAAGACAAGGAACATCTCAAAGTCATCATGATCTGCCACTATGTCAGTGCAGGACTCGCGTTGCCGGGCATCGCTTTTCTGGTCTTGCATTACTCGGTCATGAAGCACTTCCTCCTGAATGCCAAGCTTTGGGAAAAAGCCAAAGAGCCACTCCCGTTTGATCCCGCTCTCATCCCGCTCTCATCGCGCAATACCTCCCCTGGTTTTATGCCCTCATGGGTCTGCTCATGATCATAGCTGCCACACTCTGTTTGATCTGCGCGCGCTCCATCCAAAAAAGGAAACGCCGCACCCTCTCCATGGTCATCGCCATTGTGAACGGCCTCCACTTCCCCCTGGGAACCGTCTTAGCCGTCTTAGCCGTCTTCACCCTCATCGTCCTCAGCCGCGACTCCGTGGCCCAGCTCTATAACACGCCCTCAGAAAGCCCGCGCTAAAGCCTCCGCAGGTAGCCTCTATTATTCGCTCCTTCCAGCGAGCTCCTAAAATAGCTTCTACCCCAAAAACCACACCCGTGGTTGAGCCCTGCAAGGGCTTGAGCAAAGTACTCCCGAGCTTTAGCTCGCGAAACTTCCGCCTTGGAATTCGGCCAGCTATTCGGAGAGCAGGCCCGAAGCTCATCTGAACCTGTGCATCAAGCTAACACAACCACTCTTACTGTGGTTTTTACTTTTTGTGAGGGTCTCTCTGTTAGCTTTTCTTGGATCTCCAACGATGAACGGGACCAATAACAAATTTGGTCCACAAAACACCGATTAATGCCGCAAGTGCAAACCCAACAGGAATGACTACGAATGAAAAAAAGGGGTCGAAATCCCCTGCAATGAGACCAAACAAAGCGGTTCCAACACTAAGCACTGCAGCTGAGAACACACACAGCCGTTTGACCATCTTGGTTAAGCTTAAAATAAAATATTCAGTCTTGTTTTCTTCATTCACTTTTTGGTCGGGGCTACATAGGGGGAAACGGGGTCAGGCTTCATGTCGCCTGACCCCGTTTTCCCCGTGCGCAAGTTGACACCTTAGCGCACGAATTATTTCACGCATACGAGCGCGATTTAGGGCAATTTGATCGTATAAATTATCCGCAGTACAATTCCAAAACCATGTTCGATCCAAGGCCAATTTTCCTCCATTGCTGTTTTATGGAGATCCATCGAGTGGCATTACCCCGGCGTTTGTGGAGTCTCCAGAACCTCTTTTTGAGGATAAAATAATTGGCGTTTCGCCGCTCCAGCCAGGTGGGGCCAGCAGGAAGATGAATAAAATTTACGATCCGAAGTAACCATACCAATACGATATGAAGCAGTTCACCTACATTTTAGGATTTGCAGTTTTGACTTTCGCTTCAATAGGCTGTTGCCAAGGCCAGCAACCCACACCGCAAAACGTTGTCACAGTGAGAGGTTCCGTCACTATCTTGGATAACAGCCTGCTGGCATTCTTGCTTACAAGAACGTCTGATCTTAGATTCGCTTCGGCTTCTTCTGAAGAATTTATCGACGCAATCGCGATGTTTGCACCAGGCGGAGGAATAGATACGGTCAATGGCTGGGTAAGTGTTATACTGGTTTGCAAAAAGGTTGTCTGAAACTCACCTCTGTGAAGTCGGCTTTTTCCAGGTGAATATTCGACATTCATTTTGGAAATTGGTCTAAGTTAAAAAATCAATCATTGGGGCTCCCTGTATTTAGTTTTGATAAGTCGGACGTTTCGGTCCTCGAGTTATTGGTGGAGTATTGTCATATTACCAAAGCGAAGTGCATCATCGCCAACGGTGTCTTGACCATAAGTTGAATGCAGATGGTTGGGGACACGGGTTGCCCCGTGCCCCCCGCACAAATGGCGGCGGGCGGGAAACGGGGGATGCAGTTCAGATAGGATCCTTGAACTCGGGGGTGTATCGTTGATAGGTTTTCTGGCTCATGATCGGACGATGCTTTTGGGTTTTGCCCCTGGTCCAGAAATCTACAGCACCTCATTTTGCCGAATCCCAGCTTCAATTGCTTTTAACAAGTGTTCCCTATTGTTCATTTTCTGTGTAGATGTTCTTCATGACATGGTTTGCAGATGTGGAAACGGGGTCAGCCTGACCCCGTTTCCCCCGCAACTTTTTGACGATGCTGAACCGTTGCATGATTCCCAAATCCTCTGCGAAGTAAGTTACCACCTTTAAAGGCGCCCCGTTTACTGAGTAAGCCACTCGCGTTCGGCCTGGAGTTCGGCGATGTTTTGTTTCAATTGGTTGATTTCCTGAACAAGTGTCTCCGGTTTGATGGTGTTTGGGGAAAGCTCTTGAATCTTTTTCTTGGCGGCTTCTCGCGACTTTTGGAGTTTCTTTTCCAATCGGTCTTTTTCATCTTGATTCAGGATGACAGCACGGGCGAATTTCGCTTCCAATTCTTGCAGGGATGCAGCGATCATTTGTGCGTCATTGCCACAGGTGAGCTTGGTGACAGATTTGACCAGAATTTGTAGTGCGTCTTCATGGTGTTGAATGGCGGCATCCAGCTTAGCTGCGGTGGGCAGCCAGCCGTTGCTATCCATCCATTCCGCACAGCGGGCAGGCCATTGATTGATGGGTTGGCCATTGGCCCGCATGCCAAAGCCGTGTCCACCTTCGGAAAAGAGATGCAGTTCCGCTGGGATCTTGAGCTTTTTGTATTCCAGGTAAATTAGCGTGGCGGCAATGGGGTTGTTCCCGTCGTCGCCTGCGCAGGCCATGAAGAGGGGCGGTGCATCACCGGGGACTTTGAAATCGACACTCAGCTTCAGCGGATCGGTAGGGTCCAAGAAGCCGCCTCCATAGATCATGATGCCGAAGTCTGGACGCTGGACTTGCAGATCAGCGTCATCGCTTTGCGGGTCGTTTTTTAAATCACGGTCACAGGCCAGATGTGCTAGGAGATTGCCCCCCGCACTGAACCCCATCAGCCCCACGCGCTTGGGGTTGAGATGCCACTCCTTGGCATGTTGGCGGACCAGGCTGAGCGCTTTTTGGGCATCTTGAACTGGCTTTTCATGCGGGGCACTTTCATCGCGCGTGGGGGTGCGATAGGTCAGCAGGATAGCTGTCACGCCCAGTGTATTCAGCCACTCGCAGACCTGCGAGCCTTCGTGCACGGCGGAAAGAAAAATGAACGCTCCGCCTGGAGCTACGATCACGCTGGTGCCGTTCGGTTTGTCTGGGCGATAGACCGTCATGGTTGGCTCGGAGACATTCGTGACGAAGCTTTTAGAGGCGTGTTTAGCAAGGGATTCCAAAGTTCCCTGGGAAGGTTCGGCCATCTTGCCTGGCGCTCCTTCAGGCCACAGGGGAAGCGTGATCGGCTCCACCGCATAGGTGGTTAGACTGAACAAAAGAAGGGAAAACCATTTCATGAGAGATCATGAACGGCTTTCCCCCGTCAGTTCATACAGAACAAGAAAACGCAGGGCATTCTCTTGAGGCACGGTTTAACTCGGATTCCGTGACCAATCGCGGAGTTCCGGTTTAAACAAGCGCCGTTACTGTTTCAGCAACTGCACCGCATCCGCGCCGACAATGCCATCGGTATCCTCATTGCTCACTGTGATCACGGCGGGTTGATCGGCGTTGAAGGTAAAGATACCTAGGCTAACAAATAATTTGTCAATGGAGGGCTCTTTTTTCTGGTTCACTTTCACGGTACTACTGCCCTCTGCATGCTGAATGGTGACGGGTACATTGCTGGCTCGGTTGGGTGCGTTGGCGTAGGATAGGCGCACTTCATAGCGCCCGGTGGTGGGAACTTGGAAACTGTAAACCACGCTCTTTTTACCTTTGTCGGTGTTTTCATCGTGGCGACTCGAGCCGTCCACCGGATTGCCATAGGTGCTACCCATCCAGTTGCCAATGCGCTCGGCTTCCTGTTCATCCATGACAAGGCCTGGCAGATTGGAGGTGCGAGGCATGTTGGCTAGTTCGGCCAATTCGAGCACGGCTTTTTGATCGAGCAGCTTCTTTCTCAAAGCGGGGACATCAATGGTTTGCACAGAGCTTTTATTCTGAATGGCCATGGCAGCAGCCAAGCCCGAAGCATGGCCCATGGCCATATAGACAGGCTCCATACGCAAGGAACAATAGGCGATGTGGCTGGCGGATAGGCAGACAGGAACAAGCAAGTTTTCACACTCGGCCCGCTTTGGTGTCAGGCTGCGATAGGCAATCTGGTACGGCAGTGCCGGAGCATCGGCAAAGCTACCTTCATCCCGCACCGTGCCGTCTTCGGCGACAATGCGCTGGACGATGTGGCAATCGATCACAAAGGAACCCATGCCCACGGAGTCATCCTTGAAGATATCATTTTGCAGATCTTTCTGCACCATCACATACTCACCGATCATGCGGCGGCCTTCGCGGATGTAGAGGGCGTAGGGCCAGTGGTTGTTGTCGGCAAATTCGTCTTTGCACAGACCCCAGGAATTGCACTGGTCACGCAGGCTTTGCGGCACACGCTCGTCATGGCCGAGGAACCAAAGCATGCCCTGGGTAAAGTCCACATGGTCTTGCCAGATACGGGCACGGGTGGCCGCGTCTCCATCTGGATACTCTGTATTGGCTCCAGGATAGTCGGTGGAAAAAAGGCCTTGAGCATTCAGGTCATACTTGCCGTTAGACACACTTCCAATGTGGAACAAACGCCCGAATCGCACGCCTGGAAACGCCTGGATCAAACGCAGCAGCAGCTCATACTTGGCGGGGTCATAACTGGCGGGTTTAGGAAAGGGCAGCATGATGTCTGGCCGCTGTGTCACGCAAATACGGAAGTTGTAAGACTGCGTCCGGTGATCAGCGTCTCCTGGCTGCAAGTTAGGGGCCGTAAAGACGCCAAAGATGGGTTTGCCTGCCGCATCCAGAGCGGGGATGCTGATGGGTGTCCCGTGAATGTAACTGGGACCGGTGCCGCCGATGCTAGGGCAATCGCTTTCCATCACCTCGACCGTGCGCGGGCGGATGGGCATGGGATGGTAACCGGCCAGTGCTTCTCCATACTGGGCACTGCTTTCACGTCCGACGATGTAACTGACTTTGGCAGCGGCCATGAGATCCCCTTCATAGGTGGCATCGACAAACATCTTGCCCGTGTAAGTGGTGTCATCACTTGTCGTTAGGCTGAGGATTCGCGCTCCTTCTTTGGAGATGCTTTTCAATGACTGGGCGGTGATGACTTTCACGCCGGCCTCTTCCAGCATGGTCTTAAAGGTAGCCAGATTCACACTCGGCTCCGCATACCACATTGGCGTATCCGGTTTCACGGCGGCTGCCCGCGCAAAGAACTCACGCGGGAATCCGCCGATGGTCTTTTCCTTCCCCACATCTGAGCGGCAGAGGCCACCCGTCACCATGCCGCCGATCCACTGAGTCGGCTCAATGATGACCACGGAGGCACCCTCACGAGCCGCACTGATCCCTGCGCTGATGCCCGCTGGGGTACCGCCATAAATGACGATGTCCGTTTCCAGGGCGGAGATCGTTGAAGTCAGAGTCAAAAGCGAAAAAAGAAGGGCACGCATGAATGAAGACTAGCAGAGAGGGCAAGTCGCGTCTTGTGAGTGAGTGCCAACTTTTATTAAATCCCTGCCATGAGCCGCCCCCGTCTCCAAGCTGAGTTTTTCTCCCAGATGTCCGATCCGCAAAGCCTGCGGCGGATGTTCGATCACCTGCCTGGGGTGTTTTTCTTCGTCAAAGATGACCAGGGGCGCATGATCACGGCCAATGCGGCCAAACTGGAGCGGCTGGGCCTGAAAAATGAGAGCGAGATCGTCGGCGCGACGGATGATCAGTTCTTTCCACCCGATGTGGCCTTGGCTTTTCGCCAAGATGACCAAGAGATCATTCGCACGGGCAAATCAGTGATCAATCGTCTGGAACTCTGGCTGGATGAGCAGCGCGTTTTGAATTGGTTCATCACGACCAAAGTACCCATCCTGGGCAAAGCCGGACACATCATCGGCATCATGGGCATGAGTCGTCGTTGTGAAGAAAAATCCACTCAACATACCGTGCGTGAGGTGGAAGCTGCCGTGGCTTACCTCCAAGCTCATTTGCAGCAAAGCGTCACCCCTGCCGAACTGGCCAAAGCCGTTGGCGTGTCAGAGCGGCATCTGCACCGGAAGCTGCAAGAATGCCTGGGCACCACACCGCATGAGCTGATGCTGCGCATGCGCATTCAGTCCGCCGCAGAAGCCTTGACCAAGACCGCAACGCTGATCTCCGACATTGCCCTGGACCACGGCTTCTGTGATCAGAGTGCTTTCACTCAGCAGTTTAAAAAACGCACCGGCATGACCCCACGACAGTTCAGGCAGCGCCATGTCATGGCGTAAACCCGGATTCCGCGATTCAGCGCGAGACAGCGGCAAAAAAGCCTGAGTCTCAGATGGTTCGGAGACTGCGGGACTGTATTTAAAAATACTGGACCGACAGGCACCGAGCCGTATGAGGCCAGGATTTGCAGCCGATGGCCGCGATCAATCGCGGAGTTCGGGGCAAAAAAAGCCTGGGCAGATGAGATGTCCCATCTGTCCCCCAGTCTGTGTTTGAGTCTGATTACAGCCCCAAGGAAGTACCCACGTTGGCTTTCACGCGAGTATCAGAATGGGAAGAGTGATGTTTGCTGTGCTTAACTCCCGCACGACCATCGGCATGCACGCTGGTGCTGCAGCTTGGGACGGCCAAAGCAATGAAGGCAAGGAGACTGAGAGTGAGGATGTGTTTCATCTTGTTGTGCTGTTGGTTAGGGGTTGATTAACGGAAAAGTGGGACTGGCACGCCGACATCGGCACGGACTCGGGTATTCACAGAACTTCGTGAATAGCGACTGTTGCGATCATCATGATCATGGTCGTGACGATCACGGGTGCTCCGTGAGCTGTAGTGCGCTGGATGGCGATTGTAAGTGCGCGAGCTGCCGTAGTAGGTAGGATGGTGGCTGTAGGTGCGGCCACGGTTATAATAGCCGGGGCGTGAGCTTGCGTAGCCAACGTCATCGACATAGGCGGTACAATTGGTTAGGCCTAGACTGGCAATGACAAGGCAGAGAATTTGGAAAATGCGTTTCATAATCTTTCAATGGGTTGGTGGATTTACCGCGATCATTCAGCGGCTTGAGTAATTTAGAGCCAGTGCTGTGCCCTTACCGTCACACCGTTTTTAATGCGTTGATTTTGAACTCATTAAATGCGGACACCCGCTTGCGGTCAGCCGCCCAAAACCATGCTCTATGCACCATGTCTGCGCATGATCTGGCGTTATGCATGGCGCAGAGGCCGACACAGCAGAAGACTGAGTGATTAGGGGCGAGATGCGGACCAGGCGGCGAGAATCCCAGACGCTTTGTGCAGGGTCTCCTGCCATTCTTTTTCAGGCACACTGTCTGCCACGATGCCAGAGCCGACATGAAAGGAAATGCTGTCTCCTTTTTGCACTGCGGTGCGGATGGCGATGTTCCATTGGCTTTCACCATCAAAGCCAAAGTAGCCCATCGCACCCGTGTATAAGTCACGAGGATAAAGCTCTAATTCGGCGATGATTTCTGAGGCGCGTTTCTTGGGCGCGCCTGTGATGCTACCCCCTGGGAAGCAGGCCCGAAAAGCGGCTGCATGATTGATCCCTGGGCGCAAAGTACCAGTGACCGTGGATACCAAATGATACACCTGGGCAAAACTCTCCACCCGCCACAGATCAGGCACCTGCACACTGCCATATTCACAAACTTGGCCGAGATCGTTACGCTCGAGATCCGTGATCATCAGCAGTTCAGCCCGTTCTTTTTCACAAGCCAACAATTCTCTCGCCGACTCAGCATCCAGCAGCGGATTTTCGGGGTAACGCGGGCGGGTACCCTTGATCGGATGCGTGGCGATCAGACGATCTGAAA
Organism: Prosthecobacter sp.; assembly: GCA_025869455.1. GTDB lineage: Bacteria > Verrucomicrobiota > Verrucomicrobiia > Verrucomicrobiales > Verrucomicrobiaceae > Prosthecobacter. Next base: position 350 of record JAOZVT010000446.1, on the reverse strand, counting down.
GCTTCAAGAAAAGCTCTGGAGACGCAGAAAGCACCGTCGTATCTGCCAGATGGAAACACGCGGCATGGGGAGCGGGCGAGATACGTCTTAGGCGCTGATAGAATGGTAAAAAGGCTGTGCCTGCTGGCCAATCCGCCCGCCACGGGTGGGAGAGATTCACCTGGTAGATGTCTCCAGCGCAGATGTACTCCTGCGCCCGTTTCACTTGGCCGATAAAATCCTCCCTGGACACCAGAGGGGCAAAAGGAAGACGAGGCTCAACCCGCAGAGACTCGGCGGAGGGACAAGAATCGGTGGCAAGACGACTTAATTTTTCGGAAAAACCACCACATTCGAACCATTCCCCCTGG
>JAOZVT010000445.1 GCA_025869455.1 Prosthecobacter sp. | reverse complement strand
CTCTGCTCAAACTCCGCCCGTGGTAACTGCCGGAGGCATGAGCGACATAACGGTACTATCGGTGGACATTGGTCACTTCTCTCACGGAAGAAAAATCATTCACGTATTCGAAAACAGCCGCAATCAAGCTCAATACCGCAACGCTCCGGAAAAGTGGCAGTTTATGATCGAGCCACTGCTAACGGCGCGCGCCGGCATCGAAGGCGAGGTAGCAGTAACGGTTAGTTCAATGCTGGATCCTATTTATCATGGCAATCGTAAATATCGACGACATAGGGTTCGTGTGCCGATAGACATGATCTCTGATAGAGCGATCGATCAGGCTATTGAAGTAGTGTATGCGCGCTATCCAGAGGCGCGCTGCAAGGTAGGGCCTCAGAACATTGATGTTCTCCCGATGACGTCGCTAAAGTTAATCATGCCGGACGTGGACGATCGAGGACGGCGCTTTGGCGCAAATGGAAGAGTGATAACCAGGGAGTTAAACTATCTCACCTCGCCAAATAGCATATCACTGATGTTTGATGTGACTGAGCGCGATCGGGACGAAAAGGATGCTGAGGTAAAAAACTTTATAACTTTTATGCCTTTCATGCAGGCCAGTGCCGAAGTGGCTTTTAGCGTTAAGAGCACGGTGTTCAATATTTCATCTATCGTGTCAGAACGAATTAAAGACACCGATCTATTTGCGAAGCTCAACGGCAACGGGTCGGAGACTTACGTTAGTCGCGATGATCTTCGGAGGTTGACACAATCAGCGGCGACGCAGTTAAGCGCAATCCAAATCATTGAAGATCGGGCAAGTTTTGACGACGCGCTGTTTCGAGAGTTACTTCAGGCCTCGATCACCGTGAGCGCAGATGAAACGTTCTTCAATTCCGAACAAGGGAAGCACACTTATAACGCTGATGATTTGAAGCCGTCAGTCATCACACAGAAGCTGCGAAAGGAATTTTCTTACGACTCTGGCAAAGATCAGTGGACGCTTAATACCAGCGCTTCGGCGGGTGGCAGTTTTTTTGATATCTTGAAGGCAGATGTTAGCGGCTCGATGTCTACTTCTCAGTTCCATGAATTCCTTAAAAAGCATTCGCTCGAGACAGATATTAAAGGCGCAATCATCGACGTTAAGTCGATCGATCTTCAGCAAGTAAACATTTCAAAATTTTTACAATCCGGTTCTTTTGGGACGGAATTCAGGAAC
>JAOZVT010000444.1 GCA_025869455.1 Prosthecobacter sp. | reverse complement strand
AGTCTATTATCGGGATGACTATCCAGAGTCAGAAGCCGATGCCATTGCTAAGCGATATAGCATTCAGTTGGTCCAGCTGACTGATTATCCGCAAATCGTCTCCCCTTTTGACTCGCCTCAATCCTGAGGCGCTTTGCCACAGGCAGAGACCCATTTGCCACGAGTCACGATTCGTTCCCACTGAATGCCCAGCTTGCTAGCCACTTCCAGGCAAGGCGTGGCTTGGGTCTTCAAAATGCCTGACACCATTAAAGTGCCACCTGGTTTTACAGCACGGACGATCTGTGGGAAGCCTGCTTCCAGAATATCATAGAAGATATTGGCAATGACGATGTCATAGCGCTCACGGGCTTTCCATTTGAGTACGTCGGTTTCGGTGAAACGAATGTCAGGCGTGCCATTCCGCACGGCATTCTCCTGAGATACCTCGACAGCTTTCGGATCAAAGTCACAGCCCCAAACCTTCGTAGCACCCAATTTCGCCGCTGCGATGGCCAAGATGCCGCTGCCACAGCCTAGATCGGCCATCTTCCATGAGGTACCTTCTAAAGGAGCTGCTGCGTCCACCAGCATTCGCAGGACAGTCGCCGTCGTAGCATGATGGCCAGTGCCAAAAGCCATGTCGGCAGGGATGGCAATGACTTCACGATTCACATGCTCACGCTGAGCTTTCTTAATTTCAGCCGCTGTGCGTGCGCTACAAACGACTAATTTCCCGCGCACCTGGATCGGTGGCATCGCCGACTGAGACATCGCGGCCCAATTTCGATTCTTGAGTTCACGCACAGAGCCACCAAACATTTTTTGGACAGCCGTCACCTCGCGCTTTTTTTCAGCATAGACTTCGACGCGAATAGTCGGCCGTCCAGGTACCGTAGTGATGACAAGATTTAAGAGAGGATTTCCGGCGAATCTTTCCTCCCATGCATCGCTCCATTTTTCTGACGACAGCTTAGACCAGACAAACATGAATAGTTATAGATTGAGCTGCGGGTGCCTTCCAGTTCTTTGTTGTTAGAACTGGAGCGGGTGACGCGATTCGAACGCGCGACATCTTCCTTGGCAAGGAAGTGCTCTACCACTGAGCTACACCCGCTTTTTGTTGGGCCGTTATTATGGCGCAGCTAAAATAAGCCGCAAGTGATAAATGCATGTTTTTGCATTTTTTAATCGGTCATCATCAAGCCCACAGGAGTCCCACCTT
>JAOZVT010000443.1 GCA_025869455.1 Prosthecobacter sp. | reverse complement strand
CTGAACCTGACTCTGGGCTCAAGGGGCCAACGATCAGCTCGAAATTATGCATCCCTATAATTATGGCCGTCCCATAATTCTTCCTAAAAAGCTGGGCATGATTTCCACTCCGTCAGGTCACAGCGTGCCACATCTCCCGGCTTGATTATCCTCCAAGCGCTATCTTCCAACAGCTTGAGGTATGACCTGATCATTTCGTGCAGCATCTGTCATGAGGGCATCAATCCCTTTTCCGGGTACTCCTCAGCTTTTCAACAGCAGCTCCATTGAGCTCGATGAATCAGCCAATCGGTACCCCATAGCCCTGTAACCCGCTTGGCGCTTGCTCCACATGCGGAGCAAAGCGGGATGTCCGGCATCGATGAAGTCGATGATGCGTACATCTGCCTTACTCGCATGCTCCCGATGCAGGCGGCCCGCATACTGCTGGAGAGTGCCCTTCCAGGAAACCGGCATGGCCAGTACCAAAGTATCCAGTGCCGGGTGATCGAACCCCTCTCCGACTAGTTTCCCGGTTGCCAGGATCACCCGTGGAGCATCGGGTGGTAGTGCTTCCAGCTCGCCGATTAGCGCGGTACGTTGCTTCTTGGACAACCGCCCATGCAGCGTGAACAGATTCTCGACCCGACCTGCCAACTGCTCCTGAATGGTGTTGAGGTGATCCGTTCGCTCAGTCAACACCAGGATCTTCCGTCCTTTGTCAAAAGAGTCTCCAACCTCGGCAGCGATCTTGGCTGTTCGCTCCGTGTCGCTGCACACCTGCAAGAAGACATCTTGGATGCTTGTCCCTTCAGGCATGAGTATCGGACGAGAAAGCCACTGCGGCGTCACGGCCAGATCAGCTGGAGAACTCTCAGGCCTGCTCGCTGTGTGCCTGATTGGCCCGCACTGCATGAAAATGATTGGCTGCTGCCCATCACGACGTATGGGCGTAGCGGTCAGCCCCAACACATACTTGGCCCCAGCGGCCTTGAGGAGGGCCTCGAACGAAAAAGCTGAAACGTGGTGGCATTCATCCACGATGATTTGCCCGTAGTCTTTCACCTGCTCGCTGACTTCGCCCTGCCGCGACAAAGACTGCATCACGGCGACATCGATGATGCCAGTGGGCTTAGCCTTACTACCGCCTATGCTGCCGACAGTCATCTTGTCGACACCTAGAAAAGCCTGCAAACGCTCCGTCCACTGCTGAAGCAACTCTGTCC
>JAOZVT010000442.1 GCA_025869455.1 Prosthecobacter sp. | reverse complement strand
GGATACCGCGAACTGGCCCAGGCTGAGCCCGAACGCATGATCCTTGTGGATGCGGCGAGAGAGCCTGAAACCATTCATGCAGATATCTGGACGCTGCTCCAGACCCGCCGCCATGCCGTTTAAAACTGACCACGCCCTATCCCTGATCACCCGCGCTCAAAAGCTCGGTCGCCTCGCGCATGCCTATCTCATCACCGGACCACGCTCCGTTGACTGTGAATCGTTTGCCGCGCAGGTCATGAGTTTGGTCACCGCCGCACGCCATTCAGATCTGGATGCCTGGTCCCAAGAGGGGGCCATCATCCTGAGACCGCAGAGTAAATCCCGCCGCATCAAAGTGGGGGATGATGCGGATGACGTGGGCACCATCCGCTATCTGGAGCGCATGATCCACCGCACCACAGGTCCTGGTGGCTACAAGCTGGGCGTGATCGTGGATGCAGAGCGCATGAATGATCAGGCGCAAAACGCGTTTCTCAAAACGCTGGAAGAGCCGCCTCCACGCACCCTGCTGCTGCTCCTGACCAGTCAACCCGGCCAATTGCTGCCGACCATCCGTTCCCGCGTCATCGAGATGGCCCTACTGCCAGAGGCAGGTGCGCGGAAATACACGGAGCATGAGCAAAAGTTGTTAGCCGTGCTGAAAAAACTGACCACGGGGCCGGAAGGCAGCATCTCCACGGCCCTGGCTTTAAAAACGGATTTCCAGGGTATTCTGGAAGACCTGCATGACGACATCAAAGACGAGCAGGAAGAAGATTTTGAGAAGGAACAAGATCATTACAAACAGACCACCGACGGCACATGGCTGAAGCAGCGTGAAGAACAAGTCACCGCCCAGATCGAAGCCACCTACCTGCAACAGCGGGATGCGTTGATGGATCTTTTGTTAGCCTGGATGGGAGACGTGGCACGTCAGCAAGTGGGGGCAGAACATCTGGACCTGCCCGAGTTTGCAGAAACTACCGCCGCCTTGGCCAAGCGCTGGACACCTGCGGAAACGACGAAACGTCTGCGTACCCTTCGCCAACTGGAGTCTCACCTGCACACCAATGTGAGCGAGGGTCTAGCTCTTGAAGTGGGTTTCATTCAGGCCTTTGGCCGATAGAGCTTTTACTGGGAGCAGCATTACTGGGAGCGCCGCCGTCTCGGCGGCACAAATGAGCTTCGAGCTCCGCACTCGCCTAGGGTTGCTGAGAGGGTCG
>JAOZVT010000441.1 GCA_025869455.1 Prosthecobacter sp. | reverse complement strand
ACCCGCTTAGGCAAATATGCGGCGACGATCTTTGAAGGTCCCAAGAAGAACCTCGTTTTCAATGCCAGCACTATTTTTTGGAGCCAAGGGCTCAGCTCGCCTCCAGGTCACATCATCCCGTGGAGTCATTTTTCACGACCGCATGGACCTGATGCGCGAGTGCAGCGCATCACCGCCAATCTGCTGAGGCGAACGCTGGCCTGACCCTGACATTTTGCTTCATCAAACTATGTCCCAATCCACGTATTTTGATGACAAACGAGACACGCTCATTTGCATCCAGTGAAATCCTGGCTCCACTGAGAGCGCGAATGCCCACGTCCTTCTCTTCCCGCCACATTGGACCCTCGGCTGCTGAAACAGCAGCCATGTTGCAGACTCTCGGCTACGCATCTCTGGATGCGTTGGTGGATCAAGTGGTCCCCGAAGCCATCCGCCAGAGAACCGCATTGAATCTCCCAGCCGCCTTAAGTGAAGAAGATGCCCTGCGCCGGCTGAAGCAGCTCATGGGACGCAACAAGGTCGTTCGCTCCTTCATTGGACTGGGCTATCATGACACTTTCACCCCACCAGTGATTCAGCGGAACATCCTGGAAAACCCGGGTTGGTACACCGCCTACACACCGTATCAGCCGGAGATCAGCCAGGGGAGACTGGAAGCCTTGATCAATTTCCAGACTCTGATTACAGACCTGACAGGGTTGGATGTTTCAGGAGCGTCTCTTTTGGATGAAGGCACGGCCTGCGCTGAAGCCTTGACACTAGCGGTGGCCCAAAAGACTGGGGCCAAACGAGTCTTGGTTTCAGACCAGTGTCATCCGCACAGCATCGAAGTGGTACACACACGCATGCGTGCTCTGGGCATTGAGGTCGAAATCGTCGATGTCGGATCCTGGAAAGCTGATGACAGCCAAGGCTTAGCTGCTGTGCTGGTGCAGTATCCTGATACGCAGGGGGTGATCCATGATTTTGAAGCCCTGGCCAAACAGGTGCATGAAGCTGGGGCCTTGTTCATTGTAGCGGCGGATCTTCTGGCGCTGACCGTGCTGCGGCCTCCTGGCGAATTTGGGGCGGACATCTGTGTGGGCAACAGTCAACGCTTTGGTGTGCCTCTGGGTTTTGGCGGCCCTCATGCAGCCTTCATGGCCGTGAAAGATGCCCTGAAAAGACGCATGCCGGGGCGGCTCATTGGTGTATCTAAAGATGCCGCAGGGAATCCTGCTTACCGTTTGTCTCTGCAAACACGCGAGCAGCACATCCGCCGCGAAAAAGCGACGAGTAACATTTGTACTGCGCAGGTTTTGCTGGCCGTGATGGCTTCCATGTATGCAGTCTATCATGGCCCTGAAGGCTTAAAGAAAATCGCATTGCGCACGCACGGCGCGGCGGTCTGGCTAGCACGTGAGCTCATGCTAGCTCACCATGAGATAGCCAGCGATGATTTCTTTGACACACTCACTGTTAGGGTGAGGCATGCGGATGATGTCCTCAAAACCGGACTTCTATTTGGCGTTAACTTGCGCAAATTAGATGCCACCCATGTCAGCGTGGCATTGGATGAACGCGTACGTGATGAGGAACTGCACAGCATCCTCAAAGCTTTCGGCGTGAGCAAGGCTCAGCATCCTCTACGACTCGACGACGACTCCGAACTGAACTGCTCCAGCATCTTTCATCGCCAGTCCGCATACCTCACGCATCCCGTTTTCAATCGCTATCATTCAGAAACAGAGATGATGCGTTACCTGCATCGTCTGGAGAGCAAGGACATCGCCCTGAACCGCAGCATGATCCCTCTCGGCTCCTGCACCATGAAGCTGAATGCGGCGGCAGAGATGATGCCTTTGAGCTGGCCTGAAGTCGGTGGGTTACATCCCTTTGCTCCACATGAGCAGAGCGAAGGCTATCGCGCGATGTTCACGGAGTTGGAAAATTGGTTAGCCGAATGCACCGGCTTTGATGCCACATCGCTGCAACCCAATGCGGGTTCCCAAGGTGAATACGCAGGCCTCTTGGCCATCAAGCGATTCCATGAAGCCCGAGGGGAAGGACACCGTGATGTGTGCCTCATCCCCACCAGCGCCCATGGCACCAACCCTGCCAGTGCGGTGATGTGTGCCTTCAAGGTCGTGCCGGTGGCTTGCGATGATCAGGGCAATATCTCTCTGGATGATCTGAAGACCAAGCTGGCTGCGAACAAAGATAAGATCGCCGCCTTGATGGTGACCTACCCATCCACCCACGGTGTCTTTGAAGAAAGCATCGTGGAAATCTGTCATCTGGTGCATGAGCACGGTGGCCAAGTTTACATGGATGGCGCAAACATGAACGCGCAAGTGGGACTGACTTCTCCAGGGAAGATCGGTGCCGATGTCTGCCACCTCAATTTGCACAAGACCTTCTGCATTCCACACGGTGGCGGTGGTCCAGGCGTTGGTCCGATCTGCATTGCGGCCCATTTGAAGCCGTACCTTCCAGGCCACTTGACCTGGGAAGGCAGCCGCGAAGGAGCGGTCTGCTCCGCACCTTGGGGCAGTGCCAGCATTTGCACCATCTCATGGATGTACATTGCCATGATGGGTCCTGAACTGACGGAGGCAACGAAGTATGCCATCCTGAATGCCAACTATGTGGCTCAGAAATTGGCCGCTTGTTTCCCCACTTTGTATAAGGGGGCCAATGGCCTCGTCGCCCATGAATGCATTCTGGATTTCCGCCATTTCCACAAAGTCACCGTGGAAGATGTCGCGAAGCGTCTGATGGACTTTGGCTATCACGCACCGACGATGAGTTGGCCTGTCGCGGGCACCCTCATGATCGAGCCCACGGAGAGCGAAAGCCAAGCCGAGCTGGATCGCTTCTGTGATGCGATGAAGTGCATTTATGGAGAGATTGAAGGCATCGAAAACGGCTCTTATCACCCCACGGATAACACCCTCAAGGCTGCGCCTCACACAGCCGCTTTTCTGATGAAAAACGAGTGGCCTCATGCCTACACACGGGAAGTCGCAGCCTTTCCATTACCCTGGGTGAAGGAAGCTAAATATTGGCCCCCCGTGGCCCGTGTGGACAACGTCTATGGTGACCGCAATCTCATTTGCTCCTGCATCAGTGTGGAAGAAGCGGCTCAATAAAAAGTACACGCGTAAGGTCTCAGGCTCTGACACGTTTGGATAGACCATGCGTTTTCTGATCCTGTCCTTATTTGCCGCTGCGTCCCTCCATGCCGCGCAGCCCAATGTGCTGTTCATTATGACGGACGACTTTCGCCCTGAATTGGCCAGTTACGGATCTCCTGCAATCACGCCAAATTTGGACCGTTTGGCCAAACGCAGTGTGCAGTTTCAGCGTGCCTACTGCCAGCAAGCGGTCTGCAATCCGTCGCGATCATCCATGCTGACAGGGCGCAGGCCAGATACACTTAAACTCTGGAACAACGGCACTCATTTTAGGGAACTGAATCCTGATGTCACGACGCTACCGCTGTGGTTCAAGGAACATGGCTACACCACCCGATGCGTGGGGAAGATTTTCCACAACTGGCACACGGCGGAAAAGGGCGACCGACGCTCCTGGAGCGCGGATGAATTTCTCCACTATGCCAATCATGGCAATGATACCCCACAGGTCACGGGTGAAATTCCGCCCAATCAAATCACGGCACCCAGCCTGAGGAACTATGGTGAAGAACCGTTGTGTGATTGCCGGGATGTGCCCGATGAAGCCTATTTTGACGGGCGTGTGGCCGCCGAAGCCGTGCGTGTTTTAGGAGAAGTCAAAGACGCACCTTTTTTCCTGGCCGTCGGTTTTTGGAAACCTCATGCCCCATTCAATGCGCCGAAGAAATACTGGGATCTTTATGATCGTGCCAAACTGCCTGCATTGAATCCAGCCCGGCCTGCAGACGCGCCTGAATTGGCCTTTCACCAGAGCACTGAAATTTTAGGCCCCGTCAAAGATCAGGTGCAACCCACCGCCGAACAGATTGCTGAAATGCGCCATGGTTACTTCGCTAACATTAGTTATGCGGATGCACAGTTAGGCAAGGTACTCGATGCTTTAGAAAAGAGTGGTGTCGCAGATAACACCATCATTACTTTTGTGGGAGATCACGGTTATCATCTAGGGGAACATACTCTCTGGGGGAAAACGTCTAACTTTGAGTATGACGCAAGAGTACCTTTCATGATAGCTCGAGTCGATGGGACAAATGCTGGAGCTAAGACAGATTCATTTGCGGAGCTCGTGGATCTGTTTCCGACTTTAGTCGAGATGTGTGGTTTGCCGATGCCTGACGGCTTGGACGGAGATAGCTTAGTCTCTGTTCTCCATGATCCAGCAAAGTCTGTCAAATCGGCTGCCTATACTCAGCATCCGCGCCCTGCCTACTTTGACCGAGAGCCGGAGAAGCGGCCTCTGGCCATGGGTTACAGCGTGCGAACAGATGCGGTGCGTTACACGGAATGGAGAGACTGGATCACGGGTGAAGTCGTCGCTCGCGAACTTTATGACCACCGTCAAGACACACCTGAGCTCAAGAATCAGGCAGGAAAATCCGAATTTGCTGAAGGGCAAACAGAGGCAGAAAAGCTACTTCAGATCAAATTTCCGACAGTGAGGCATTAAGCACTTAGCACCTCTGCCATGTTAGTAATGGATAAAAAGTGTCTCAGACACCAAGTACAGAACTTGAACCCCTAAGACATTCTCTTGATACCACCATAGCGAGTATGAAATACTTGCAATTAATGAAGATTTTATGTGGGTTTTGTCACAGAAAATTATATTCCGTGAATACTCTTTTATGTCATTGCATGACTCCTGCTTAATGCACGATAAAAGCTAATCCACCTGACTTCATTCCCATCCATTCCCGCATGCTTCAAACACGATCCGAGATCGTGAACAACGACTTGTCTGTAAAGCCAGGTTCCGCGCAAATTCCCAGTTCAAAACTCGGGAGCGTCGAACAGTGCCCGGCGGACGGCCCTTGGCTGGTGAAACAGATTTTTGAACGGCGTGAATCTGAATGGCTGAGTCGATTGCTAGGCGGCTATTTCCCTTCATTGCCTCGGCTTTTAGATCTCCAACAGGAACGCACACACCTATGCGCACGTTTGGGCAGTGCTCCAGGTGAGTCTATTTTAGACTACAGCAGCCGGGTCGGCCCTCTTCCTGTTGGCATTGCCTGTGTGCTTGTCTGGAGATTAGCATCTGAGTTAGAAGCCCTTGAGTCGTGGTTGCCAGAGGCGGTACGTTTCATTGATCCATTAAACTGCCGAGTTGGCCTGTGGCAGCAGGAGTTTTTACATCTCTTCCTTGATCGGTTCGAAGATCCTTCTAGCTCTAAAAAGCCAGCAGATTTGGTGTACCGTCTGATGAAGCTATGCGGTATTTTGCTGAACGGTCAGCTTACCATGGGGATGAACCCCGCCGTGGCGGCCACGGTGCCGACCTCCCTGCTGACACATCTACGCCAACTCCAACACACGGGCACGTGCCCGCTGACACTTTCGCAGTTAAAAGGCGTCATGTTGATCGCTACTGCTGCGGTGACCCGCGGATTGCGTGGTTCGAACCTGATGTCGCAAATGATTGTCAGTGAACGCTGGCACCCTGAATTGCCAGGGGCTAAAGAGATGGACATCATCTATGGCAGGCAGGAGGAACCCAAAATACCTCAGAGTTCCGTACGCCTGTCCAGATTGCTAGCGCACCGAAACAAACTGAATCCTGGTGAGATTTCGATGCTGCTGAGAAGACTGCTGGAGCAAGCTTCCTGTGTGCCTGAATTGTGCCTGAGTCTGTATCCTCAACACATCTTCCTTCAGTTACCAGGACATCGAGAGAGTATGAACGACTCCAAGATTTTGGACACGCGTTTGGATAGTTTGCCTGAATTTACCGTCACGCTACAAAGCAGTGAGCAATGCCTGACTCTTGCACGTTCGCCAGTCACGATCCGTGAAGCGTTCATGCCAGATCAAGAGTTTAATGATCTTCGTGGACAAGTAGAGTGTCAGTTAAGTCGCTTGTTTCAAACGCTTCAAGATGGCACGTTCAGCCTATCTGGCTACGACATGGGAAATGCACCCGGGAAAGAGCTCCCTGGGCTGTTTTCATGTTATTTGGGACCTCCGATTCGTGACAACCGTGCCCTTTCCTCTCTGCAAAAGGCGATTGGTAATGTGCTCCCAAAGCCATCTCCTGCCCCAACTTTACCTGGAACTGAACATGCTGCCAACATCCCCTCTTCAGTGCCAAAAGATTTGCATGCATCACCTCCCCTTTTTACACCCATTCAACAGGCTCCCTTAACCGACATACCCATGAAGATGATCCTTATCACAGCAGGAAGCGGAGGCACCGGCAAGAGTACGGTAGCTCGGCTGATTTACGAACTCGCCAATTTCGAGAAGCGAGATGACGTAGCCATGTTTGACTGTGATGCGATGGGCAATCGTGATTTCCAAAAAATCTCCCCAGATAAGATCGAATCCCTACCCATTGATGATGTGGATACCATGCGGCGTCTGGTGGAGACCGCGATGGATCGCAGGCTTGTGCTGGCAGACTTGCCTGCAAGTTGTCAGGATCTGGTGGCTCGCGACATCAATCCAGAAATCATTCAGAGTTTGCGTGAGGATGAAGATCTGCACTGGATGCCGATTCACATCATCACCGCCAAGGCAGCGGCCATTCCAGCCATCAAACAATGGCGTACGGCCGTATTTGGAGAATCCCCCTCTGTTCTCATTATTAGCATGAAAGATGGCCCCGTGTCTTCTGAGATGCTGGATGAGATCACACGTCCGCAGGACATCGTGATGCGAATGCCGATGCTAGATCAAAGCCTAGCCTCAGCCCTGGATGCCTCCAGTAGCAGTTGGCTAGATATTCTTGAAGGTAAGGCAGCAGAGAGCCACCGCATGTTTAGCAATCCTCTGGTGAAAAGGCAACTCCGCTTCAAACGCAAGGAATGCGAAGATGCCCTATTCCCGTTGCTTCGCTTGATTGTCACCAATCAACACGAAACATCATAGCGCTGGCCTGATTAGGCTAGCGCCTCATAGGCAATCAAGTTGGGCTCAATCGCACGGAGAGCGGTGGCCCAAAAATCTGGACTGGTGAGATCTGCCCCCAAGGTTTGCCGCGCAACCTCCTCGCAGGAGGCGCTGCCTGTCATGGAGAGGAAGGCTTCATAGCGTGGCAAAAAGCTTGGGCCTTCCTCTTTGAAGCGGGCAAAGAGTGCTTGGCTAAGCAAGTAACCAAAGACATAGGGGAAATTATAGAAGGACACCCCTGTGATGAAGAAATGCATCTTCGATGCCCAAAAGAGCGGGTCGGTTCCGTCAGCCAAAAGGGTATCTCCATAGAGCTGACGCTGAGCCTGGCTCATGAGTTCATTCAATCGTGAGACTGATACCTCACCAGCAGCCCGTTCGGTATAAAAGGCTTTTTCGAATTCATATCGCATGGGAATGTTAATCAGATAGGCATGAGCCCGCAGCATCTCTTGATCGAGCAAATACGCCTTAGTCTCTTTGGTTAGGCCGGGATCGCTTAAGAGTCCGTCTAGCAGAATCATCTCGCCAAAATTTGAAGCTGTCTCCGCCAAGGTCATGGGATAATTGGCCGCATAGGAGCGTGCGGGCCGTAAAACACAGGAATGCCAGGCATGTCCGGCTTCATGAGCCAGGGTCACCATGTCATGAACGGTACCGTGCCAGGTCATGTAGATGCGCTCTTCATGCCGAAGCTGTGAACCTGTACAGAAAGCGCCGGGGCGTTTACCAGGACGCGCCTGGGCCTCAATCCAACGCTGCGAAAGCAGGCTGCGGAAGTATTCACCTAACCGAGGATAGGCCGAAGAAAAGGATCGCTCCACCGTGGCGCAGGCTTCGTCCCAAGTGAGCGGCTTAGCATCTGGTGCCGCTACCTGCGGAGCCTCCAAATCAAAATAGTGCAAAGCGGAAGTGCCCTGCAAACGTGCGGCAGCACGGATGGCACGGCGAGGCAACTCAATGTGAGTGTGAATAGCCTCCAGCATGGCATCCAATGAAGCGCGGCTCATGGCTCCATCAAAGAGAGGCGTATCCAGGAAGTGGCCTAACCCACGATGACCATAGAGGCTGAGACGTGTGCCAGCGATGCCATTCAAACCCGCTGCTAAGGTATCCGCATGATCTTGCCAAGGTTTTTGACCCGCATGAAAAGAGGCCTCACGCAGTCGGCGGTCGGGTTCAGACATGAGAGCGCGGCGCCGGGCCATGGGCACAGATTCCGTATGTCCATCTGGAAAGGTCATGTCGAAGACCATCTTCCCTGAAAGTGTGTCATACAGACGCCCCCATGCGTGGATGCCATTGACATTCAGATCGGCAGCCAAAGCCTCCATCTCAGACTTCATCTGGTGCTGGCCTTCCTCGCGCATCCGCGTCACCGCATGCTCCGCCCCTTTCAAGGAAGGATCTACAAGCATCGCGGCAAAGGCAGTCTCATCCAAGGCTGCTAAAGCGGATTGCAGCGAGGCACGCAGCTTCGTTGTTTCTGCATCCAAGGTCGAGATCCAGGCTTCATCGGCTTTGACAGCTTCATCATTCGCATCATCGGCGGAAAGGCAGCCCAAGTAAGCCGAGAGATGGCCCAGGCGATCACTCAAGGCTTCAAACGCATTGATCACGGAAATGATCTCCGTGACATCTGTTGTCAGAGCTTCTGCCTGAGCTTTCAGGGATTCGACATCGCGGACCAATGCAGCTTTGAAGTCCACATAATCAGGGGCAGCAAAACGAGTGAACCAAGAATCCAGTGACCAGCGATCAGGGGTTTGAGAGGAAGAAGACATGCGTTTTTCTAACATGGATTTAACGATTGATCACCTGCTTCAAATGAAAATCGTTGGGCTTAGGGCACCGGAGGTTGAAAGACCTGTAAGGCTTGAATATGAGTCGCACCATCGTTTTGAGGAATCAGTTCCAAGGTGTGTTCGGATTTGGCAAGGCTTCTGCCAAGCGTTGGATCAAAGGCTCATCGGCAGCCCCTTTGAAATCCACTTCCCTTTTTTTGGTTGCCCTTGCACGTGCGTGCAAAATGAAGGTCAAAGACCTAATTTTTGGCTAACCAGTGAGGAAGAATCAAGCCGAGGCAATTTTCCCCTTTGAACTCCGCCTTTTGATATCTACTCTGCGGAACCATGCTTCAGATCGTTTTCAATGACATCAGTGCAGCGGAGCTCTCCCGTCTGCCTACACAAATCCAGTTTCACATTCTGGAGGCGTTGAACATTACCTCGAACGATTTGGAAGAAAAGACCCTCGCAAGCCGATTCGGCGTGCTGGAGCGCGGGACCAAGAAACTGTATCGCTGCCGTGCCGGTGATCACCGAATTTACTTTGCCGTGAATGACGGTGATGTGCGCATCCACCGCGTGCTGCACAAGAACACGCTGGCTGACTTCCTCTACCGGAGCAATCTCCCAGGTGGTGGCGAAGATGAGGCGCTGAGCCAGTCGAAGAGTTTTTGGCTGCTCATTGATGAAGGTGCCAAAACGCTGAAGACAGTCTAAGGAGCAAGATTGACACTACCAGTGTGGTCCTCTTTGCTGGAGGTCCATGCGTGCTCTCCTGTTTTCCATCCTGCTGCTGCCAGTCCTTTCATCGGCTCTGGATGCAGATGCCCTGCGGAAACTGGATGCCGTCATTGAAAAAGCCGTCGCTAAAAAAACTCCTGCTGGCGCGGTGTTGTGGCTAGAGCATGCGGATGAGATCCACACGCTAACCAAGGGCGTGAAGTCAGTGAGTCCGGCCTCGGAAGCGATGACGCTGGAGACGATTTTTGATGCAGCCTCGCTCACCAAAGTTTTAGCCACGGCCCCTGCCATCATGATTTTGAACGAGCAAGGCAAGCTAGATATTGAGGCCCCGGTGAGTCGTTATTTGCCTGAGTTTGCCGGACAAGGTCGTGAACAAATCCACCTTCTCCACCTGCTTACCCATACCTCAGGCTTAAAATCTGGCCTTTCAAAAGACCCTCCATGGCTGGGTTATGAAGCCGGGATTCAGCGTGCCCTAAGCTCTGTGCCCGATACCCCACCGGACACACTCTTTCGCTACAGCGACATTAACTTCATTTTGTTAGGCGAGATCGTGAGAAAAGTCAGTGGAGAGACATTGGATGTCTTTGCGCAAAATCATATTTTGGGGCCATTGAAGATGCACTCCACGCGTTTCCTACCACCAAGAGAATGGCAAGATCGAATCGCCCCCACCGAAAAAGATGAAGATGGGGTTATGCTCCGAGGTGTGGTGCATGATCCAACGGCAAGGAGAATGGGCGGAGTCGCTGGGCATGCGGGCCTTTTCACCTGTGCCGAAGACATGGCAAGGTTTGCCAGGATGATTCTTAACCAGGGAGAGCTGGATGGCGTGCGGATCATGAACGTGGAGACGCTGGAGCAAATGGAACGTGTCCAGACTGCCGCCATCATCTATGAACGGCGTGGGCTAGGGTGGGATATTGATTCGACTTACAGTCGCCCACGTGGAGAGGTATTCCCCTTGGGTTCTTTTGGTCACACGGGCTTCACCGGGACGAGCCTTTGGATAGACCCGTTTTCAAAGAGTTTCGTCTTATTCCTCAGTTCCCGTCTGCACCCCCACGGAGGCGGAAGTGTGCGTGATCTTTATCAGGAAATAGGTACAGCGGCGGCCCGCTGCGTGTCTGATTTTGATTTTAAGAATGTCGAGGGAGCTTTGCCCAAACGAGCAGAGAAAGATGTGCCTACCGTGCTCAATGGTATTGATGTCCTAGCCCGTGATGGCTTTGCACCACTGAACGGGTTGCGCGTGGGATTGATCACCAATCAAACGGGGATTAGCGCCACTCGTAACGCGACGATCGATCTTCTGGTAAAGGCACCGAAAGTGAAACTGCGCGCCTTATTCAGTCCTGAGCATGGAATCCGCGGAGCTTTGGATCAGGAGCAAATCAATGATTCGGTGGACAGCAAAACAGGCCGCCCCATCTACAGTCTCTATGGTGAGTCACGCGCACCTACGCCTGAACAATTAAAGGATCTAGACGCACTAGTTTTCGACATTCAAGACATCGGCTGCCGTTTTTACACCTACATTTCCACTTTGCGGGCATGCCTGGAATCCGCCGCCAAGTCTAACATTAAGTTCTTCGTCCTAGATCGTGTTAATCCCATGGGTGGCGTGGAGGTAGAAGGTCCATCAGCCATTGATCAGGAAAACTTCACGGCAACCCATGACATTCCCATCCGCCATGGCATGACAGTGGGTGAACTGGCGCAGATGATGAACGATGAACGTGGTATTCATGCGGACTTACAGGTGATCCGTATGGAAGGTTGGAAGCGTGAAATGCTTTTTGATCAGACAGGATTACCCTGGATCAATCCTTCTCCGAACATGCGCTCGTTAGAGGCTGCTTTGTTGTATCCAGGCATTGGCCTGCTGGAGTTTTCTATCAGTGTCGGGCGCGGCACGGACACTCCCTTTGAGATATTGGGCGCTCCCTATGTGGATGACCTGCGCCTGAGTTATGAGCTCAATAAACTGGGGCTTCCAGGATTACGCTTCATGCCTGTTCGCTTCACCCCCACAGCGAGTGTTTTCAAAGATCAACGCTGCGGCGGAGTGCGCCTACAAATCACGGATCGGCAGAGCTTCAAGCCTGTTCAGACAGGAATCGCCATCGCCACTGTTTTTCAGAGATTGTATCCTCAAGAGTTTGTCTTGGATAAAGTGAATACGTTGCTGAATCACAGCATTCTTTTGAAAGCGATTCGTGACGGCAAGGCCTGGAATGAAATCATCCACCTATGG
>JAOZVT010000440.1 GCA_025869455.1 Prosthecobacter sp. | reverse complement strand
CCGCGATACTCGAAGCCCGAGAAGCCGACGGCAAAGTCATACGCTACGAATACTCGGACTCACTCTGGAGCGGACACAGCCGCCCGACGGTTGGCACCAGCGCCATATTCTGCCTTCGTGGGTTTGTGGTGGTTGTTTTTGTGATTCATCCTAGTTGCTCAGGCTATTAGGTTAGCTGCATAAACGTCAAGGCATGGATTTCCCTGTGCGTGACCAAAGTTCATGAGGGTCGTAGGTGATCAGGTCTGCTCCGGTGACACACTCGGCTGATCCATCTCGAAATCTCCAAGTCATCTTGCGGTTGTCTCCCTGGTAGATGGAGAAGGTGTATGGTTCTGTACTGTCCCAGAGCACACGAAGATCAGTTCCCCAAGGAATGGTGGTCTGCCAGACTCCGCCATCGAGATCATCTCGCCGTGGAGAAACGTAAACTCGCAGGCAGCCGTCAAGCGGATGCCTCGAGACGCCTTTGAACGGAAGTCCCCAGACTTCAACCAGTTGATCACTCGAACTAGAACGAACCTTGAACGTTCTGATTCTATCATACGAAACGCCGAGCATCACGGTTCCAAGTAACACCCCAAAAACAAGACCAAGTGTAAGCCGCTTCTTCATTGTGGTGAGTGTTCAAAGGACTCGATCTTGGGGTACATCGAATATCTCAGTTCTTGGGCGACAGGCGACGATGAGCGGGAAGCGGCGATGACACGAGAGATGCCATACGAGCGTTTGCCTGCATCCGTTTTGTTAGGCCTCTTTTTTCGCAATTTCCTTCGTCATGCGGTTCGTATCAGTGAGGTTCTGTCCAGGCCATCGAGTGGATCATCTGACTCTAGATATGAAAAACCAATCCCCACGACACAACTCGGAATGCCGAGGTGGCTCGCAATTCGGCTGTGCCGCTCGTGCTGATCGGGGCTATCTTCATCGAATGGCGGCTTGCGAAGAATCTGCTCAAGCTGCGGCGGTGAGTCGCCCCCGAAGGCGGCACAAAGGCTAGAAGCATCACCTCCGATAGGAATGGGGTCGCCGTCCGCATCTGGGTCGAAGTATCCAGGGCAAGAGTCGTATTCATCGATCAACTCACCCTCATGGAAATGGAACAACATCAGAACATCATCGTCATGCATGAGTGATGCGAGGACTGGCGCATGGAACTGCCCGGAAAGCATACATCCAAGATCGCTGATGACTTCAGCGTCCTGCTCCTCGGAAAGCTCGTCATAAACTACCACGCAGCCATCGAGCGAAGGCGTAACGTATGCCGAACGACCTAGAAGTGCGTCCGCGACCTCCTGCTGGGACGGCCCCTTGATGGTGTGATTGGTGTAGAACTGGCCCATGCTAGCGAGAGTGTGTTGCTATTTATTTGTTGGGAGAGACTTTATGGCTGCGGCCCGACTTGCGTGAGCAGGTCGGAAGCTCGATCACCACCGTCTTGTTCGCCAAGCGGTAAATTGAGGTCACAGCTGCCCTATCGAGTGCGACACCGTTCCCGGAGACGGGTCTGTGCATAAACCCAGGTCATGGCTCCTCCCATCAGCCAAAACAACGCCCAAGGCCCCAATGAGCGGTAGAAAGTAAGAATCGCCTCCTGGCCATGCGGGTTCTTGGGCATGTAGATTTCAGCCATCACGATTGATGCAACTCCCAAAAGGAAGCATCCCATCGCGATCCAAAAAAAGATGAGAGCAGCCCGACGCGTTGGCAAGCTCTTGGTAAAGACTTCAGCGAGATGAGTATTCATTGAAAGTTATTAGGTGAGGTGTGAGAGGCTTTGGTTATTCCGGCGAATGTAAAGCGCATGCACCGCTGGGGCGGGGGTGAGAGTCGAAACGGGATGGCGGGTTAAGGCTACGGAAACCATGGCCGACAGAGGCAGCCCCAGCGGTTGTCTAGCCGCGCCTTGTTCGCCCTTGATGGTCGTTTTAGTATCCTTCGCCATAAGTCTCCTTACCATCGCGATAGTCTGAAAACTCCGGCCCGAGACCACCTCGTGCGGCGATGAGTGCCTGCATTCGAGTGGAGTCATATCTGATGAGTTCATGCTTCTTGTAGTCGTAAGCAGCCTTATAGTCAGAGGAGGCCGAATCTCTGGCTGCAACAACACTGCCGTCCGCACTCCAGAAAACCCTGCAATCGGAACCTTCTGAATACATAACAGACTCCACAGAGAGAGGCTCCCAAAATGTGTATGGCCAGTCAGAAACGCATAAAGTGTAGCTAATATCCTGAAAACTGCTGTTCTCGACAAAAGCCCGATGCTCAGTCCCCGCTGGACCAATAAACTCCACGGCATACTGGGGATAGAACTGGGACCACGAATAAGCCCCAAATAAAAGAGCCACCATCGCGGAGACTCCAATCAGGAGTCGCTTGGCTATCTTGATCGATCTGGATTGGCTACTTGTTGGCACGCGGCGTGTTGAGTTGGGCGAACGTCTAAGCTGGTGGCGACGGCGAGCGCAAGACTCCGCTGACACGACAGATGCCATACGCGCTGTTGCCTGCATCCGTTTTGTTCGCCTTGGGTTTGGTGTGGTAGCGGCTCATGAGACTGGACGATCTTCGATGGCTCGGCCCCGAAAGCGGTTAACTATCGACAAGACGGTGTGGAAGATCAGACCGCTAAAGATGCCGATAGGAATAATGATATGCCAATAACTCATTAGAGCAGAGAGCGCCCAAGGTGTGGCTGGGAAAAAAAAGAGGCAGCCAAAAAGGGGGCTCAAGGCACCCATGAACATCCACACACCCGGCGAATATCCTCGGGTGACATGCCATATAACCGTCCATGTCGCAACGGAGACGCCGCACGACCACAATACCCAACCGTGGTCGTGCCACTCTGACCAGCCCTGATCAGTGAAAGAATCCAGAAGAAAGTAACCCACTCTGGACATCACTATCGCGACAAGGCAGACTACAAACCATTCGAGGACCTTCCAGATGTGTTTAGGCAAGTTCATTTTGGATGACGCTCTGTTGGTTAGGCGAACGTCCCGGATCAGGCGAAGGCGAGCGGGAAGCGGCGATGACACAACACATGCCATACGAGCCGTTGCCTGCATCCGCTTTGTTCGCCCTATTTTTGATGTGATTGACACTCGATTGCCTGCTGCATGAGAACACTTGCGCAACTTGCCGCCGAACTCAATAAACTGGTCAGCCTGCCCACTGAGAAACGAAGCGTTCAAGGCTGGCTCAAGTAAAGATCTTTGTGGGGCTGCCGAGCTTCCCAAGAAGCTCCATCGCCGCCGTGTAGCTGCATCCCCAGCTTTCGTATGAAACATGCACTGCAATATCCTTGGTGATATTGTGAGCAGGGAGAGAAGGATCGCCGTCATCGTCGAAGAAGCCGCGAAGCCTGTCGCCAATCTCAACTTCTGAATGGTAGTCGTCTGATGAAAATACGCAGTAATCGCCATCACTCCCTGTCCCAAGATAGACTTGGCGGTCATTCATGGCCTTCACTGTGGTTAGGTATGCTGGCATTGGTAATGGATTCCGTTGGTTGGGCTAACGTCAAGTCATCCTACGCTTGACCGAGGGCGCTCTCAGACTTCTGGATTAATGGTTGGAGCTCATGTCGGATTGAAATCGCGGCGGGTCTGGCGTTAGGATCGACGTCTTGTTCGGCCACATTGTTATGCCTTTGGCACTCGCTTGTATTCATAGTCTTGAGGATCAAGCTTGTTTAGAACAGTGTCATAAAAAACTCCATACCCCTTAAGTTCTTTGCCATCATCGACTATTTGGAGAGTCATTGTACCAAGGCCTTTAGACGCGCGACTCTTGTTCGTGTAGTAGAGAACTAAATAGTCATTCTTCAATTCTCCTTTCAGAGTGAACTGTCGTGTTTCACGCATCTTCGTGACATTGTGTGTCAGTGTATACTCACAAGTGCCTTCGATGATGTGTCCAGACTGCCGCAGGATCATCTTGTCCACGGCCTGATCTCCGGTGTCGAGGTCATAAAGAGCGGCCCACTCACCATCAACATCTTGATCATTCTTCCTGAAATGGCGAAGATAGAACGGCTTCAGACGGGTATCAAACATCGACTTTCCAAATGTCATCAGCAGAACAGTGAATGAACTGCTGATCATAGAGATAGTCACCTTTCCCCAAATAGCGTTCCAGAATACTTCGGATGCTGTCGAAGTGGCTGTCGCTGCAGTCTGTTGAATTGCTTGAGCGAGGATCATGATAGTTTGTTTTTCTTTGCCGAACGTCCCGGATCAGGCGACGGCGAGCGGGAAGCGTCGATGACACGACAGATGCCATGCGAGCCGTTGCCTGCATCCGTTTTGTTCGCCTTCGTCATTGTCTGTAACTGTCTCATTCCTAGACTCTACGAGCCAAATACTTGGTGACTGCCACTGCTGCATTCAACAGAGGTGTTGCTCCAGTGGGTGTCAGATCAAGTGCCAAATCCTCCCACAAAGCATGGCGGTCAATGAATCGAGAGCTCCAACCAGAACCCGCTCCACTAACTCGGGTAATAGTCAATTCGGCGTCGCAAAACATGTTAATTGCCACCGTATCCTTGTGGTCACCAAACGGATTCAGGTAGGGAATGAAAACCTCAGCAGTGAACAGAGTCGGCCCGTCCTGCTTAAGTTTTGTGGCGACATCAGGCCGACGCTTCGGGTCACCATCCTCTAGGGTGTGGAACTCGATGAATGAAGATTTCGCCTCCTTCCCATCGATTGTTATTGTGAGATTAATATTCTGGATTGGTTCCGTGCCACGATTGCGAAAGGTTAAAGTTGAGCCAAAAAGCTGAGCCACACGCCTATCGCCATAGGTTATGTCGAGTCTGTGCGCGATCTCCGCCGAGTATGACACAAGTGCTGCGTGGCGGACGCGGGACACCTCGATATGTGGGATCTTGCGGAAGAAGTGTTTGGCGGCGGCAACCAGAAGGCCGCCACAAATACCCAGAGCAAAAATCAGGTAATTTGAATAGGCCTCAACTTTCAGCCACTCTGGGATTTGTGTCTCTGCGATCATGAAATTGACTTCGTGCTGGTGGGCCAACAGGTGATTTATTGTTAAATCTATTTATAATCTCCTTTATTCCTGACAAGAAGGTTATCTTGCGACTTACTTTTAGACTTGCGAATTTGCCTAAGCAACTCATTTGAGCGTGAAGTAACAAAAAGCATTCATCGGCATGAGGTGCTTTCTTCCTTATTAATAGAAGACAGAGCAGGGCTAGGTGGCGGGGTTCAATGGCTTATGCCACTGGAGATGATTGTCATTAACAGCATTTGAAATGATTTTGTCTTCTATCAAGCAAGCGCAGGGAGAGAGGTGCAGGTAGTCCTCCTGCATCTTTTTCTTCGCGGCTTCGCCGCCATTTGAAGACAGCGGACAGGAGTATCCGCGCTCCTCTCGCGCAGGGCGTCCCCTCCCCTACCCTCGAAGATGCCTTAGGCCTTCAGGGCCTGCTGCCATTCGGCTTCTTTGAAGCCGACCAGGTGGACCCCGGCGGTGGGATCGAGGGCAAAGGGACGTTTCACGAGGTTGCCGTTGGTGGCGAGTAACTCCAGGGCTTCGTCGGTGGATAGCGTGGGCAGTTTGTCCTTCATGCCGAGCGCGCGGTAGTCTTGGCCGGAGGTGTTGAAGAGGAGACGGAGTTCACCGTTTTTGGCCTCCAGCATGGCGCGCAGTTCCTTCACCGTCGGCGGGGTTTCGCGGATGGCGGCTTCTTCATGGGCGATGCCCTGGGCTTTGAGCCACTTGAGGGCATTTTTGCAGGTGGAGCAGCCTTGGTATGCGTAGATTTTCAGCATGGGGAAAGGGCGTGTTGATTACCAGCTTTTGGTGGCTGCGCCTGCGCCGATGAGTTCTTCGGCTTCGTCTTCGATCTCTTCTTCGTCTTCTTCCAGCGGGGCAAAACGCTCTGACCGGAAGCCGAGCTCCTGCTTCACGGAGGAATGCGGATCTTCTGAGTTTTGCAGTTCTTTCAGAAGCACCAGGATGTCAAACTCAGCATCGGTGAGCTTCAGTTCCGCGTCGTCGTTGACGGAGAACTTGGGGTTCGAGCGACCCACGGAAATGGCACGGATGGTGTAGGTGCGTCCTTTCTTGGGCAAGGCCGTGTACAGGTCATAGACCCAGGGCTCGAATTGATCATTGATACAGACGACTTTTTGACCGGTGGAAAACATGCGTGAGAAAAGGTAAGAGAACGGAGTCTTGCTGGCTGTTGTTTGGGGCAAAAAGGCAATGCTTTCAAGCAGAACAAACGCCAGGAGCGTGCCTCACAGCCTACCGTTTTCACGCAGGTGCAGCTTCAGGCGGCGGGTCACTTCAGCGATGACCTCGGGTTTTTCCACGCAGCCATGCCAGTATGGCACCACTAGCTCCGTGCCGGTATCCAGATGTGAGCTGGTGTAGGGAACCACGCGGTCGCTGCTTTTTTCCAGCGGAACATTGCCCACCTTCCCGATGATGCTGTGATGCGGCACGGGGATGGGCTGGGCATTCAGGGCCTTCAGGTAAGGGTGCTTCGGGGAAAGGGTGCCGATGCTGAGAAAGCCAAACGCGCCCCAGTCACGCATCTGCGGTGTCAGGGAGTCAATGTTACCGGAGAGGATTTCCTTGGCCAGCAAGACGGAATCCACGGGCAAACGAATGAGACTGGCGAGGCGATAGACGATGCCTTTATCCGCCACATTGCTGCCACGATGAGGCACGGTGATGAAGATGAGCCGCTTGATGTAGGGCTGCTTTTCAAAACGCAGCGTTTCCAGGAGTCGTTCGCGGGTGGACTTGGAAACCGTGAGTTTTTCCGCCGTGCAATTAAAGTACGCATCCCATATCGCATCTCCGCTATCCACGGTCTGCATTCGGCTGAGCAAGCCACCCATGCTATGCCCCACCAGCACCATCTGATTCATCCCTGGGTCATCCCCCTCAGGGTCCAGCTTAGCACGAGCCTGCTCCAGGGACTCGCGCAAACGGTAGGAGGTGGCAGGCACCGCCATGCCCGAGGGATAAAGGAAGTACCAGGGCTGGTAATTGGCCCGCAGGACGGGGTCTGCATAGATGGCATTGATGCAGTTATACCAAATGTGTGGATCCGACATGAGGCCATGGACAAACACCACGGGGATGCGCTGCCGATCATAGATCTCGAGGCGATAGAGCTCACTCTCATCCAATACTTTGTTAGGAAACAGCAGACCGATCAGCGAAAAGCCACGCAGGAAGCCATCATTCAAAGAGAGCTCTTTCGGGGCTGTGTAATTAGCCGCTAGAACGGTCTCATGCCCGGCGACTTTTGCCTTGGCCTGCCGCAGCGGATTGTAGAGATGCAGATGACAAGTGCGTGTTTGGTCCTTGCCCGGCGGATCGAACTCTAAGATAGCGGTTAGCGTTAATTGAGAGCCGTTCAGAGGCATCAAGGGATACTTCGCGGCAGCTTCATCGGTATGCATCACCTGCCCTACCATCGGGACCCCGAGCCCTTCTTCGATCACGGGAGGGCAACTCTTGGAAACCTTCACATCATCCGCCACTAACAGCCGATCCAAGACCAAGGGCGACACCTCCTGCGGGCTTCCTGGGGCGGGCAGCAACTGGATAACGTAGCGTTTATCGCGTCCTTTAAAAACACTGCCCGTCTCCCACTTGCGCGGCAGCGCACTGCGGCTCCACTCCTTTAAAAGAGCGGCCAGAGCACGCTCATACTTCACCTCAGCCTCGGCCTTTTGACGGTTGGATGAATCATCATCCTTGAGGACATCCCATGCCTGAGCCGCCTGGGTCAGTTGCCCGGCCATGCGCAGTTGAGTCAGAGCTTTCCAGGACCAGAAGGGCTCTTTGACCGTGGGTGCTTTCGGCGCAGCGACACAGCTGGCCAGCAGCAGGGAAATGAAGATGAAAGAGACGTAACGATTAAGCACCGACCGATGGTGAATAGCGATGCCTCTAGAGCAAGTCTTTTACACACCCGCTTTCCGATGACTCACCTTCGCCTCATAGGCGCGACTGTAACGCATGAAGGTGAAAAAGGCCGTCGCAATGGCGATCCAGAAACCTGGGAACCCATCTAAAAAACCACGCCGCAAGACATAAGCCCGGAAGAACCGCCACCAGGGCCGAAACAGCGCATCCACCAGGGACCAGCCGCGCCCCTCGGCCAGCTCATGCTCAGCAAAGACATCCGTGTAGCCCAGATGTTTATCCAGATAATGACGCATGTCGGTGAAGGAGTAATGGTAGAGATCTCCCTTCAACTGAGTATGCGGCCCGTCCACGACCAGACGCTCATGCACCTGACTGTTTGCATGACCTTCCCAGCGGCCTTTCTCTTTAAAAAACAGCCGCACTTTTTTATCTGGATACCAGTCGCCATGCCGAATCCAGCGGCCCAGGAACCACACGCGCCGTGCCATCCAAGCAGCCACGTAACGCCGATCATCCCCACTTTCAAAAAAGCTCTGGATGGACTTCCTCAATTCTGGAGACAGCTCTTCATCACAATCCAGCGCCAGAATCCAGGGCTGAGAACAGAGATCGTTGCAGTGATTTTTTTGAGCAGCAAACCCCATCCACGGTTTGGTAATAAAGAGAGCCTCAAATTCAGCCGCCACAGCCGCCGTGCCATCCGTGCTGCCGCTGTCCACGATCACGATCTCCTCTGCCAATCCCGCCGTACTGGCCAGACAGCGGCGCAGATTGGCCTCCTCATTTTTCGAGATGATGGCGATGGAAAGCGGATAGGGCATGTCGTGGGGGGAAAGGGAAGCTGGTGATTGAGGAAATGAAAATGGAAAAGTCTCTTTGTTTGCAATCCTCAGTTATCAGACTTCAAGTCACTGCTTGTCCACTGAATCAAACAAAACTCTCCCCGCCCCAGGAACTCCCCCCTGGTTATGGCCACATGTCCTAAGCCTGGAGGCCCCGCTGGTGGCCGTTCTGTGGCTGGCAGCCCTGGCTCACATCAATGATCTGGCGCTGATGCCCGGCGTCCTGCCAGGACTGGGGCTGGCCGTGTGGCTGATTTATCTGGTGGATCGGGCCTTGGATACCTTTGGCGTTCCGGCAGAGCTGCTGAGTGTCAGGCATCGCTTTTATCATCGCTTCCGTTGGCCCCTTGTTTGGGGGGTGATCCCGCTAGGCACAGGCGTGCTGGCTTGGCTTGCGCTCTGGGTTGTCCCCTCGGGCTTACTGGCTCATTCTTTGGTTCAAGTCCTGCCCATCGGCCTGTATCTGATCCTTTATTCCGTCACCAACAGCAAAGCGCGCCGCTACTTACTCCAAGCAGGCATTTTACTCCTGCTCTTCTTCATCAACGCACTGCCCATTCCCTTCAATGTACGGCTCATCATCTCCGGGCTCATTGCCGCCGGAGCCATGCTCATGTTCAGCTTCCGCTGGCATGAACAAGTGGAAAAACTCTTCCGCAAAGAAGTGGCCGCAGGCATGTTATTCGCCTTCGGTTGCACCACCTGGACACGCTTTCACACGCTGGGTAGTGACGGGGCAGACAACTGGATGGAACTGATTTTCCTATCCCTGCTCTTCGTCAGCAATCTGGCGCTGATCACCGTTCGCGAAGATCAGCCCGACTCTTCCCCAAGAGCCCACGGCACGGTGCGCAGTTCATTCATCGTCACCCTGCTCTGCCTAGCCGCCATCTTGACGGAGCATTTACCCACCCGCCTGCTGCCGCTGTGTCTGGCCACGCTGGCGGGCTTGATCGGCCTGGAAATCCTTTGGTGGAAACGCCACCAGATATCGGTAGAAGCCTTCCGCGTGTGGGCAGATATCGTCGTGGCATTGCCTGCGGTGGTGCTCCTGCTTTTGCCTGAATCTGGCCCGACGCAAGCGGTGGCGTGCTACCTATAAAACTAGGTGAGTTGTGAAACAAACTTTGTGCAAGCTGCCGGAGGCGCGTTAGATTGCGCTTCCCATGGATCCACTGATTCAACTCCTCCAAATCAACTCAAACCGCTCCACCAGTGAGCTGGCTCAAGTCCTGAGCCTTTCTGAAGACGAAGTTGTACGCCGGATGCGAGCGGCGGAGGCGGATAAGACAATCCTGGGCTACAACGCCGTGGTGGACAAGCACAAGGCGGGTCATCGTGGCGTCACCGCACTCATTGAAGTGCGCATCACCCCAGAGCGCGAAGGCGGCTTTGACCGTCTGGCTAAACGCATCGCCAAATTTGACCAAGTGCGCGAGTGCTTCCTCATGAGTGGCGGTTATGACCTAGCCGTACTTGTGGAAGGTAAGGACCTGCTCGACGTGGCAAACTTTGTCGCTGAGAAGCTCAGTACTCTCGGGGGTGTGCTCTCCACCGCCACCCATTTCCAATTGAAGGCCTATAAACAGTCCGGGTTCCTGGCGAACACGGACGATGATGAGGAACGTCTGCCAGTCAGCCCGTGATCATAGTTCGAGAGGCCCAACCAAATGGATTACAACAGCAAACTTTCCACCCAGATCCGCGATCTCCCGCGCTCTGGCATTCGGGACTTTTTTGAACTGGTCATTGGCCGTAGCGATGTCATCTCGCTCGGCGTCGGTGAACCAGACAAACCCACTCCCTGGCCCATCCGCGAAGCGGCCATCCGCTCGCTGGAAAAAGGGCAGACCAGCTACACCTCCAACCTCGGGCTGGAATCCCTACGCGTCGCCATCAGCGGCTACGTGGAGAATCAGTTCCGCATCAGCTACAACCCGAAGAACGAGATCCTCGTCACCGTCGGTGTTTCTGAAGCGCTCGACATCGCCTTCCGCGCCATGCTGAATCCTGGCGACGAAGTCATCTACCACGAGCCCTGCTACGTCTCTTATGCCCCCAGCATCAAGATGGCCTATGGCGTGCCCGTCGTCGTGGAAACGCGCGAGGAAAACCTCTTTGCTCTCATGGCAGAGGACGTGGAGAAAGCCATCACACCGAAGACCAAAGTCATCGCGCTGAACTTCCCCACCAACCCTACTGGAGGCATCATGCCCCGTGAAGAGCTGGAGAAAATCGCCGCGCTGGCCATTAAGCATGATTTGTTAGTCTTCACGGACGAAATCTACTGCGAGCTGCTCTACGACAACCGTCAGCACGTCAGCATCGCCGAACTGCCCGGCATGAAGGAGCGCACCGTCCTCCTCCATGGCTTCAGCAAGGCCTTTGCCATGACAGGTTGGCGCCTCGGTTACGCCTGTGCCCCGGCACCGCTCATTGAGGCCATGATGAAGGTGCATCAGTACTGCATGCTCTGCGCACCCATCCTCAGTCAGATGGCCGGCCTGGAAGCCCTGAAAATGGGAGCCAGTGCCTATGAAGACATGCGCCAGAGCTACGAGCAACGCCGCAACACCATCGTCGGCCGCCTCAACGGCATGGGCCTGCACTGTTTCAATCCTGGGGGCGCGTTCTACGTCTTCCCAGAGATCCGCAGCACGGGCCTCACCAGCAAAGAATTCGCCTTTGGCCTGCTCGAGAAAAAGAGCGTCGCCGTGGTCCCCGGCACCGCCTTTGGTGCCGCCGGAGAAGGCTTCGTCCGCTGCTGCTACGCCACCGCCCCTGAGCTCATTGATAAAGCCATGGACCTCATGGAAGAGTACGTGAACGAAGTGCGGAAGTAATTCAGCCTAACCATCCATAACGCAAAACCCCTGGTTCACCCGTGAGCCAGGGGTTTTTGTTTTTGGGAAAGCAGGGTTTAATTTTATCAATTCTATTTAAACAAGCATTTCCAACACACCATGGATGATGTTTGGGATAAAGCTTAACTCAGTATTTCCAAGCATAATTTGGGTTGTACGCAGCAAAAGTGGCCCGAACAGTCCTTTGTGCGGAAATCGCATGAAGCCCCTGGAGACTCAAACCGCTTGCTT
>JAOZVT010000439.1 GCA_025869455.1 Prosthecobacter sp. | reverse complement strand
GGTCGTGGAGTGGGATCTGTTAGGCGAACGTGTGATCCTTGATTTTGAAGACAAGCCTGGGCACGGTCTGAAGCTGTCTTTCGCAGTCGCATCTCTAGATGTCTTACCTGCTGAACATTTGCTTTCCCGACGTCTTTCAGACTTGGAGGGGCTGAAGGCGATGGCTAAGGCGAGTGTGACGGAGTTGATTGAGTTGGCGCTTAAATCCTCTGGTAGTTCGATGACGCTGGATGATTTGGAGCGTTTGTTGAGACCACGGATCGTCGGAGAAGCTGAATACAAAAAGTGGTGGGAGTCTGCGAAAAAGACGCTGAAATCAGCTCGACATATCGTGGTACCCTCCAAGCGCACCGAACCTTTGGTGCTGCGTGACGCTGCTGAAAAACCAGGTGGGGTCATGGTGCAGAACTTCATGGCCAAGCGTGACCTGAAGGGGAAATTGGGTGTTTTGGCCTTGATTCAGAAGGACTTGGATCTTTTTGAAGCCCCGGCCTCAGAGTTGGTATCCGTGTTTCAGGACATCTCGGACACGGTCCGCAAGGCCTGGAAGCTGCATTTGAAGGAAAGCCTGCAACTTTTGTTGGCACGTGATGAAATCATTGAGGCGATCGAAGGCGGTACTGCGCCGATGGGCTCCATGAAAGTGTCTGATCTGGTTTGTGAAGCGAAGCCTCTCCTCGCTGAAAACATCGGCGGACTGCCCGTGGGCCAGCTTGGTCGTATGTATCGTTCTTTCCCTGAGGCATTTCCTGAGCGCGTTTGGGTTCCTGAAATTCTCAATCACCTGACCCGCACCGGTGGACGTGCCGTGGCCGAAATCGCTGTGGTGCTGGATGCCAATGGCGAATTGGAAGTGCTGACAGAGTTCCTGAAAAAGTCGGTCCGTAACCGCACGCTGAGTGCGGATCTGCTGATTTGGATCTGTAAAGAACGCAAGGGCCTCGCCCAGTCTGTGTTCAGCATTGACCTTGGCAACGCCATTTTGGATGCCGTGGAAGACGATCATGTCCAGGGTGGACCTAAGCGCACCGGTCGTCTGAGTGATCAGCTTTCCGATGACAAGACACTGATTCACGAATTGGTCGTGGATACGGATGATGAATCCCTGCGGAACTTTGCCAAACGTTTGATGAACAGCTCAGTTTTAGAAGAGCTGACTCGTCGTTCCCTTTTGGCCCGCGTGATCAAGGCCCGTCCTGAAATGGAAAGTATGATGTCTGAAAACGCCGAATCTCGTGAAGACAATCGCTTGGTGGTTTCCTGGGATAGCCTAGAGAAGAAAAAGGCTGAGCTCAAAGAACTGGTGAACGTGAAGATCCCTCACAATAAGAATGAGATTCAGATCGCTCGTGATGAAGGTGACCTTCGTGAAAATGGGGGTTACAAAGCCGCCCGCGAACAGCAAACGGTGCTTAACCGCATGAAGGACCAGCTTGAAAAAGAGATTGGTCTATCTCGTGGAACTGACTTTGCTAACGTGGCTACCGACAAGGTCGGAATCGGCACGATTGTGGATTTCCAAGACGTCGAAACAGGCGAAACTGAAACCTACACCATCTTGGGTGCCTGGGACGGTGACCTGGATCAGAACATCGTTTCTTACCTTTCGGACATTGCTAAAGTGTTCATTGGCATGGCTCCTGGAGATGAAGCGGACATCCCAACGGAAGATGGCAAAGGTCGTAAGATCAAAGTCCTCGCCGTTCGTGCCTTCAATCCAGCTCCTGTGGCTGAATGATCTGAAGTGAGTTAACTTTTAAAAAAGGCGATGCGCATGCATCGCCTTTTTTATGGGTACTCAATTGGCCGATTGTTACTGCAACCGACTGTGATCAGTCGCCGTTAGGGAAGTTCAGCCAAGGCCTCTAAGGCGAGTTTCCTGGCTCCAGGTTGATTGAATTTGGCGTCACTGGCGGCTGTGAAATCGGCTTTGGCCTCCGCCATATTTCCCAGTTTCGTAAAGGCGCGACCACGGTTGTAGAGGATGTAGCAATCGTCTGGGGTAAGTGCCAAGGCGGTGTCATAAGCCGTGAGAGCCTCCTCCACAAGATCTAAAAGAAGTAAGGCATCTCCATGCCTGTTGTGAGCTTTGGCTTGAAGTTGCTGGAAGTGTTCATGGTTGCTGGGCAGACAGATGGGAAGAGCGCGGAGGACATGCTGACAGGTGGAGGCGCAAGTCTCGACCTTGGCGGCAGGAATCTGGCTGTCTTTGAGGAACTCTTTGACTTGGTCAAGCAAGAGCGTCAGGGGTTCGGCAGCATAATCGCCGGGGCCTTGCGCTTCGGCCACGGTGAGCAGGGCATCAGCGCATTCTTCCGCCATGCCAGCTTTGGCCAAATTGAGAATCTGCGTTTGGCTGGGCACCTGGGGGGAGTCACTTTTCATCTTCGGGGCCGAAGTCGCCGAGGGGGAGCGGCCTGCGAGATAGATATCCGCACCTATGAGGCGTGAATACTCGGCAGGGATCTGGCTGCCTTTGGAACGTTCTAGAACGCCAGCACGCGTGCGCTTGAAAACTTGTTCAATGGTGAGGTTCGGGGTGCTTAGGTTTTGCAGTAGTTCTTCGGTGTACAAGCCGTTGGAGCCATCTCCATCCAAAGCAGTGTGCCCAGCATCGGTGGCAAAGGCGATCAATGAGCCTGCCGGGGGATTCATCTCGCTAAGACCACTGTGCTGGGTCGCATCACGTGTAAGGCTATTGTTGGTGATGGCCGTGGTTCGGCAGGTATCCAGGATGATCAGATTGCACTGAGCACCTGCGGTACTCATGTCTGCCACGACTTGCTCGACATTAAAAAGGCGGGTTTCAGCCAAAAGCCGTAGGGTTACGTCGTCGGCCTGGTCGGGGGTATAGTCGGATTTGAGGGGGATGAGATAGTTGGCACCACGGACGGAGATGCCGTGACCTGCAAAATAGAAGAGTCCGACTTCGGCCTGAGGCAGAGTCGCCCGGAATTCGAGCACGGCTTTGAGCAACTGATCCCGAGTGACATTGTGCTTTTCTATCACGGCAAACCCGAGCTCACGCAGGGTTTTGGCCACGGACTTAGCGTCGTTGAGGGTGTTGCGCAGGGGGCCGATGTGGGACTCGTAACGTGAATTGCCGATGACGAGAGCTGTGCGCGCGTTTTGTCCTGTGTCAGCTTGAACCGAAATGGCCCAGCATAGGCTGATGCAAAAAACAATGAGAGGGCAAGGATTCATGCTCAAAGCCAGGAATAGAGGACAAGGGTAGGCGTTGCAAGAGAACGTCCAAGATACTATGAAACGGTCAGTTTGGCCGCAAGTCCCGGCATCATTCCCGACTTATGCATCGAATAACCATTTCTATTCTCGCGACTTTGGTTTTGAGCGCTTGTCAGTCGATTGAACAGAAATCAGTTCCGACTGCTCTCAAGCCTGGAGATCCCAATGCGCCATCTCAAGTCACTCCGTCGGAGGCGTTGGCGATAGCTCAGGAATATGCCAGCCATTCTTGGCGGCCGTTTGCACGAAACATTTTGCATGGGGCGGATGCTCGCGGTGTGTGCGTACAGACGCCGGATGTGAGCCTCAATGATCCGCCTGAACGGCCAGGATGGTGGATGCCGGGGGAGGTGAATTCTGGCATGCCTTACAAATGGGGTGGATTTGATGATCCCGCCTCTTTTGATCAAGCCATTGCAGAAGGCAAAGCGGGTGGGGATGTTTCTACGCCTGCAAAACGACGCGTTGATAATGCGGGTGTGAGTGCGGAGGCCGCAGGGGTCGATTGCTCGGGCTTTGTCTCGCGTTGTCTGAAGTTACCCACAGTGCATGATACGTCTCAACTGCCGGAGGTTTGTTATCCGGTGGAACCTGGTGACCTGCGTCCTGGAGATCTCCTGAATATCCCCAAGCGTCATGTCATTCTCTATGCAGGCTGGGCGCGGGAGGATCGAAGCTGGATCTATTATTATGAGACAGGTGGGGCACCGAATTATTGGAAACCGGGACTCAAAGAGGCTCCTTTAGCAGCCTTGCTGGACTTGGGCTATCAACCATTGAGGTACCGAGGCATGGCGTACGAACCGAAACTTTCGGGGAAGGAAGTGCTGACACGCGCCATCAGGACGACTGTGAGCACGGTTACGGAGCCGACGGTGGGTGAACCCTAACGGGAGTTTATGGAATTCTGTCTGTGGGCTAGCTTGCGGTCTCCTTGCATGCTGCCATGATGGTTTTTTTATGACCTCTGCCATCATTGTTGCCGCCGGAAGCAGTCGCCGGATGGGCTTTAATAAATTACTGGCTCCGCTGGATGGCGTGCCAGTACTACGTCGTACGTTAGGCCAATTTCAAGACTGCCCAGACGTGGGAGAGATCATTGTCGTAGGTGGTGATGAGGTGCGCGAGGCCGTGGCAGGATGGAGAGCGGAATTGCCGAAGCTGGTGCAAGTCATCTCAGGCGGTGCGGAACGGCATCTTTCTGTCTGGGCGGGGTTACAAACCTGTGCCGCTGATAGTGACGTGGTGGCGGTGCATGATGGGGCGCGTCCGCTGATTCACACCACTCAGATCAGACGCTGCATTGAAGCGGCGCGGAGGCTGCAGGCTGTGGCTTGTGCACGGCCAATGACGGAAACGATCAAACGAGTGGATGGGGAAGGACGAATCACCGAGTCGCTGGATCGCACGGGGGTGTGGGTGATGGAAACGCCGCAGGTCTTTAAGCGAGATCTTTTGATTCGGGCTTATGAGGCCGTGATCCGCGACCATGCGCTGGTGACGGATGAGGTGTCCGCTGTACAGCATTTGGGCGAGGCTGTTTCCGTGGTGGAAAATACCTCGCCCAATCCCAAGATCACTTTTCCGGCGGATTTGACTCTAACGGAAAAGTTTCTCGCCTAACGGTTAGACTTCTGTGCCGGGGCGATATTGGCGTTTGACCAGCGCCTGGGCGGCTTCGCTATTGGGGATCTTCAAGGCTGCGGCATCCCACTGGAGATCCTGGCCTGGGAAGACGCTGGAGAGACAGCCAAGGAGTACGGCTTCGGTGAGGGGGCCAGCGTAGTCGAAGTTGGCGCTGGGCTTCTGGCTGCCACCTTTGAGGCAGCAGTCAATGAAGTCTGCCCAGTGGTCACGTGGTTCCAGTTTAGGGTATTTGAAGCCTGTAAATTTGTCCCTTGGGTAGAGCATGGGAGTGCTGGTGTGAGGAGCCAGAAGCACACCATCGGTGCCAATGTAGATGCTACCCTGACCTGGGAATTTGGCTGGATCTGCTAGAGCCATGACTTCGGCTGGTGGCCGTGCATCACCATCATACCAGGTGACTTTGACGGTGTCCGCAGCGGTATGAGCGGTCCCTTTGAAGGTGTATTCGACGATGCCGTTGGTCGCCCAGTTAGTGGCATTGAGCGGGGCTGGTCCTGTGGATTTGACTCCAATAGGTGCGGCGAGATCCAAGGCGCGGAACCAACCGCTGAACATGTGACAGCCCATGTCTCCCAGTGTGCCGGTGCCAAAGTCACGACGCTTGCGCCATTGGCTGGGGTGATAGTAGCCGCTGATGTAGGGGCGGTCTGTGGCGGTGCCCAGCCAAGTCTGCCAATCAAACCCATCTGGAATGGGGTCCGTCTTTTCTGGCACGGGGGTCATGTCTCCCCAGAATTTATTGGAGAACGTGTGCACTTCTTTCACTTTTCCGATGGTGCCCTGTTGGATGATGGCCACGGCAAGTCGTTCCGTGAACGAGGAGGAGACCTGAATGCCCATCTGGGTCATAACACCCGTTTCACGTGCTTTCAGCATGAGCTTGCGGCACTCATGGAGATTTTGTGCCAGTGGTTTTTGACCATAGACATGTTTGCCCAATTCCATGGACTTTAGTCCCATGGGCGCATGCATGTGGTCTGGGGTGGAAACGTTAACGGAATCAATGTTATCTGCTTCTTTTTCAAGCATCTCCTGCCAGTGTTGATAGCACCTCACGTTAGGCCATTTTTTCTTGAGGCGATCAAAATTTCGGGTGTCCACATCACAGGCGGCGGTGAGTTCCCACATGGGGTGATTGGACATGGCGGTCATGTCAGACATGGACATACCTGAAGTGCCAAAGGCGGCGTGACGAAGCTTGCCATTTGGGGAGGCGGCTCTCATGCCTGTGGTAATGAAGGGGGCCGCAAAGAGGGTGCTGGTGGCCTGGGTCAGGAAACGGCGGCGTGTAAAGAGCGCGGGTGTGGTTGGATTCATGGCGGTTAGATTTTACGCAGGTTGAGACACTATTCTTCTGGGCAAAAAGAAGCCGGATCACCCAAAGGTGATCCGGCTAAGGGATAGGTTAGACTTGATTACTTTTTCTTTTTGAAGGCCATCGCCCCAAAGAGAACCAGCAAGACGCCCATACCAATGATGATGTAGAGCTGAATGTTAGACTCTTCAGCAGGCGGCGGTGGTGCGTAAGCTGGGGCTACTGGTGCAGCTGGCGCTTGTGGAGCCTGGGCCACAGGGCGTTGTTGCACGGGAGGATTTGTGGCCGGAGCTGGTGCTGCCACAGGGGCTACCGTGGTGCCTGGTGGAACCACTGCTGGGGCTGTGCCCGCTGGTGCGGTAGCTGTAGGGGCAGCCATGGCTGGAGCTGTGCCTGCTGGGGCAGCGGCTGGCTGTCCGCCGTTGGCCTCCGCCAAAATTCGGGCTACGCGGTCATCTACTCCTGCAGATTCAGTGCCGCCGATGGCGGATGAACCGCTGGTGGCGGTCTGTCCTGCGCTGTTCTTGCGTAGCAAGTCTGAGTAAAGTGCCAGTAGCTTAGCTTTGAGATCTGCAACGATGTCCTTGTATTCATTGACGCTTCCGAAGGATTGGATGCGGCCATAGGCTGCCGCCCCCCCTGCATAATCGCCTTCTCCAATTTTACGATACACGGTAACAAAGGCTTCATTGCGAACCTTCATGTCATCCAGATTCACGAGTTCTAGACGCGCACGCTCGGTGGTTAGTAGTTTTTGAGCGGCGGTAATGCTGACTTTATCATACTTGTAAGGCTCGATCCAACGAACGCCAGTACGCTTCAATGCGTCTGCCTGGGCGCGCCAAGTGACTTTTTCTTTGTCGATTGCAGCACGGGTTCGAACTTTGTCGTCATCTGCTAGCTTTTTGAGACCTTCGTCCCGCTGTTTCAAGAGAGCGGGTTGTTCTTGCTCCATCTTGGTGAGCACGGCATCATACTTTTCCATGCACACAAGGGCGTCTGCGACGACGGCAGGGTAGTAGGTGGAGGCGGTGTAGTTGGCACCTTTTTTAGCGAACTGGTCGAAGATGCGGAGGGCTTCGACCCATTCACTCTTGGCCATTTGCGCCTTCATTTCATCATAGAGCTTAAAAGCATCAATGTTGTATTGCTCACCCTTGGTTTCTTCGACACTTAACCAGCGGCCTTCTAGTTTGACCTGTCCATTGGAGACCTTTTTCTTTTCTTCTTGAAGGCTATCAATGATGGCTTCGGTCTCTTTGGCCTCTGGGGTGCCTGGGTATTTGTTAACGAAGGGGCGGAAACGATCCTGGATGAGTTGTTCGTATTTATCCGCCGGGAGAAGATCTGGCGTAGGAAGCAGCTTTTTGAGGGCGATGAGTTCTACTTCCTGAGGAGTTTGTTTGATGACCTCTTGAATGTCGGTCCTTGGGAAGTCCTTTTCGTCCCAGATTTTGGGAGTCAGGCGATACTTCATTCGGATCGCCGTCGGACTCTCATTGAGAATGGTGCCTTCATGCTTGTCTCCATTTTTCAGGATCAAGATATCGGCATGCAGGAGGGATGTGCCGCAAAGAAGTGCCAGCAGGGCAATGCGGGATCGGCTAGGTTTCATGGCTCTGATAAAGAAGTGTGATATGAGGTGCAGGGCGGGAAATGCCCGCCGAATTTGTTGATTAAATCTGGATTCTTTTACCGAGTAAAGAGTGAATCATCCTCTTTTGCCCCTTAATGATTGAGGTAGGCATGTCTGGGAGGGCTCAATCCTTCAGCCATCGGTCCCGGTTTTCTGTGACAAAGACATCGTCATGAAGATGGGGATAGGCCGCATAGACTCGGTCAATTTCGGCAAATTGGCCGGGGCTGAGGGTTTCACGGGTATCCAGACACCACAAGCCTTCAAGCAGGCCTTGGCGGCGGAGGACTTCATGCAGCCCAGCGATGCAGCCGCGAAAGCCATTGGCGGCATCAAAAAAGGCAGCATTGCAATCGGTGACTTCCATTCCCCGTTGTAAAAGTTCAGGGGAGGCATGTTCATGCTGGCAACGCTCCAGCAGCTCTACGGCGCGTTGGGTCCAGACAGACCAATGGCCGAGGAGGCCGCCGACAATCCTGCGGGTTTTCCCACTGAATTGGAAGGGGGTTATCAAATCAGTCACGATGCTATCATCGTTGCCTGTGTAGAGGGCGATGTCATCTCTCCCGGCTTCAATGACGGCGCGGATGACGTCTAGGGTCTGGTAGCGGTTGAAGGGGGCAATCTTAATGGCAACGACGTTTTCTATTTCGGAAAAACGCCGCCAGAATGAATGAGATAGGGTGCGTCCGCCGACGCTGGGTTGGAGATAAAATCCAACAATAGGGATGATTTCGGCAATGATTTGGCAATGGGCAATCAGTGCAGCTTCAGTTTCCGTTCGGAGAGCCCCTAAGCTCAGCAGGCCAGCGTGGTAACCCAGATCCTGGAGCAGGTGAGCTTCTGCAATGGCCTGAGGTGGCTGACCACAAATTCCGGCGATTCGTACCAGGGGATTGGGGCTGCGATCCATTTCCTCTGCGGCGAGTGTCAATACAGGCCTGAAAAGGTCGATCTGCGGATCGCGAATGGCAAACTGAGTGGTGTGGACGCCGACTGCGATGCCGCCAACGCCAGATTCCATATAATAGCGCGTGAGGGCGCGTTGACGGCGTTCATCCAGCTTGCGTTCAGCATTTAATGCTAGGGGGTGAGCGGGGATGGCCAGTCCCTGGTGAAGCCGCTGCCTCAGGTTAAAAGTTTCCATCACGTGTTTCAAAGTGGGTGGGTTTGCCCAAAGATGCACCGCCAGCATGGATCCAGGCGGCGGTGGCCTGGATCATCTCTTCGATACTCACTTTCGGTGGACCAAACCAATCGTACGACTGGGATGCATCAAATAGCCAAGCTGTGGGGCCTTCGGTTCCCTGAATGAGAGGGCATTTTTGGAGGAGTTCTCCGAACTGTTCCGCCAACCAGCGAATGGACACTCGTTCCTGCCCTGTGACATTAAGTGGGATGGGGGGATTCGAGCTATGGGACAGGCATTGGATGGCTCTTGCGTTAGCATCTCCTTGCCAGATCACATTGACGTAACCTTGGGTGACATCCACGGGCTGTTCTTGCGCTACTTTTTGGGCAACATCATGAAGGACTCCATAGCGTAGGTCGATCGCATAACTGAGGCGATACATCAGCATGGGGGTGCGATGCAACTTGGCAAAGTGAGTGAAAATGCGTTCACGTCCTAGGCATGAATTTGCGTACTCCCCAGGGGGATTAAGCGGTGTATTTTCATGGGCGCTCGGACCTGCTGTTTCAACCAGGGGATAAACACAGCCGGTAGAAAAGACGACAATGCGAGAGTTCGAAAAGCGTTGAGCGACAATGGATGGAAGAACGGTATTCATCATCCAGGTCAACTCGGGGGCCTCTTGGGTGCCAAATTTTTGACCTGCCATGAAGATAATATTGGGCACCTCTGGTAGTGACTGAACAGCTTCACGATCCAGAAGATCACAGGAGATGGTTTTTACTCCTTGGTGCTTAAGCTCTTCTGCGGCAGAGGAGGAAGAAAAGCGCGATACAGCGTAAACCGTGCGGTGCGTCTGCCCAAGGGTTTCAAAGGCGCGCTTGATCATCCTGGCCAAAGTGGGTCCCATTTTACCACCTGCGCCTAGCACCATGACATCACCTTCCACCCTGCTCAGGGTGTCTAGCACGCCTTGGGTCGGTAGGCTAAGTTGGTCATTCAGGTCGTTTTCGGTTTGTAATGGCCTCATGAGAAAGAGGGAGACTACAAGAAAATGGTGTAGAATGTGCGTCCTTTTGTCACATGATTGCGTCTGAAAAAAAGTGAGAATCCTTCTTGCCAGATAGCTGATGAATTTGGTAACTCTATTCAGACCGCATGAAAAATCGTATCGCCCTCACCATCCTCTCAGCCCTGACGCTCTGCGGCGTCGCCTTCGCTGATATTCAGTCACCTCCTGGCCACCATTATAACTGGAGCCGCAAACTTAGCCGTGGCGTTGGTAATATCCTCTATGGGTGGACGGAACCCTTTAGTGTCTGGCAAAAAACCAACAAATCTGATGGTGCCCATGCTGCCTTCTCTGATTTCTTCATTGAAGGACTGAAGCGCATGACCGTGCGTGCTGGCTATGGGGTTTATGAAATGGCGACCTTCCCAGTGCCTTCTTGGAAGCTCACTTACCGCCCACCTTACTACCGTAAGGCTCAGATCGATCCATGGTGGGGTTACACAGAGTTCTCTCCTCAGATGGGTTTTAGCTCGCAAACGGATTACACACGCTCCACGGGCTGGTAATCGAACGACTTTTTAACAAGCGCAGGTCACAGGACCTGCGCTTTTTTTTTGCGCCTTGATTAAGCGGCGCGGTCAAGCTTTTGACGAATCTGGCGCAGCACGTAAAGGCAAGCCAACCCTGCGGAGGTCATTTGAACGAGTACAGTCGAAAGGGCAATCCCCGCTGCCCCCATGTTGCGCATGAGCAGCCAGTTCAGTCCTGCATTCCCGAACAGGCCGATGGCGGAGATCCAAATAATAAAGCGGGTAGCCTGCATGGCGACGACCACGCGTGAGGCTAGACTGCCGACAATAAAAAACGGGATCTGCAAGGCGGCGATGCGCAACACCTCCGTGACCCGCAGGGTATCTTCATGCGTGAATGATCCGCGTTCAAATAGCACTGCGATCACCCAAGGGGCAAGTCCGGCTAATAAAAGGGAAGCGGGGAGTGCCAGACTTAAAATGGCCCCAGCGCTCTGGAAGAGTTGACGTTTCACGCCGATCCAATCCTGCCGTGCAACTTTGTCTGCAAAATAGGGAAAGAGGACATCACAGGACGGTGTGACGGTAACGGCTAAGATGATCCCGCAAATTTTTTCGGTGTACCCTAGTACGGCGACACTGCCTGGCGCTAACCAAGCGGCCATGGTCTGATCCACCACGACGGTGCTGCTGAAGATACCCCCAGCAAACAAGAAGTGACCCGCATAGCGTGAAATGTTCCGGAGTTTTGGGTCCCATATTTTGAGGCTATTCCGCCAAAATCGGATTTGCTTGGGGAGCTTGCGGACGATAGCGACAATCAAGACGGATAAATGGAGCAGGGAGCCGATGACGGTACCTGTGACCAGGGTGTTTGCGGTCGCCGCGTGCCCCTGAAAAATCAGCAGTAGGATGAGTGTCAGCGGAATCAGCATCTGTGAGCTGGTGGCTAACATGAAATGCTTGTCCGCACGGAGCCAAGCAGACAGCTGATAGGTCAAACCAAAGCATACCAGGAAAGGCAGCAGACGGCGCAGTAGGCTGACGGCTAGGAGTTGCTTTTCTGGACTGAATCCGCGGGTAGCCCAGCTCACAAAATGAGGGGCAATGAAGTAACTGAGGGCAGCGAGAAGAAGCAGGCTTAGGGCATGCAGGAAGGTGCTTTGCAGGGCTAGGCGTGAGGCCCTTCTTTTGTTTTTTAAATGGGATGTTTCTGCATAAATGGGCAGAAAGGATTCCGGTAACCCGCCTCCCATTAGTGCCGCAAAGAAAGTCAGGAGACCAAAGGAAACGAGAAAGGCATCCAGGGAATCTCCTGTGCCAAATTGGCGGGCGACTGTGGCATCCTTGAAGAAGGAAACGGACTTGGACCCGACGGTTAAGACCGCTACTAACATGAACCCAGAGACGAC